>JAUWRZ010000194.1 GCA_030610325.1 Sulfurimonadaceae bacterium
AGATGAGGTCATGGGCAACTGATAGTGATCATCACATCAGAAGGTTGGCCAGTGAAGGGTGTAGACCTCGACTGCCCTGGGCTATCTCACTTCCAGCGGTCAAAGATGACCCCACAGAAGTCATAGCGATACTGGAGCTCTTAAAAGATGATGATAGTGAGTATGTCCGAAAAAGTGTGGCAAACAATCTTAACGACATCTCAAAGGACAATCCCTCTATGGTAATCGATATCGCAAAAAGATGGATCGGGAGCGACCTTAAAAGAGATAAGATCATAAAGCACGGTTGCCGAACACTTCTAAAAAGCAGCGATAGAGAGGTCTTGTCTATCTTTGGTCTTAATGCGATCAAAGAGCTTCAGATACGGATGCTCCAGATGCCCGATGAGGTAAAGATGGGAGAGCAGATAGAGTTCTCATTTGACTTAAACGCCAAAGAGCCACTGGGAAAAGTCAGGATAGAGTACGCCATAAGCTTTTTAAGACAGAAAGATAGATACTCCACAAAAGTCTTTAAGACCTCAGAAGGTCTGGTAAAGCAGACGCGAAAGCGAGTCTCCAGTTTCTACTCGTTTAAGCCTATCACGACAAGAAAGTACTATAGAGGAGAGCATAAGCTCGCTATCATCGTCAATGGTGTCACGCTGATAAAAAAAGGATTTACGGTAAGTTGAGAGATGAGCTATCTTTCATCCGACATACGATACCCATCATCAAAAGAGTGACCATCTCTAACGGCCTCGACCAAACGGATCAGCCCCGCTTGACCTTCTTTCACATACCACTCAGAGACGACATGACCTGCTGTTGCATAGGTGACGACCAGTTCACTTCCGTTGATGTCTTTTTGATACTTTTTAGTCGCGCTGTTCCACTCGTTCAGCGTCACAAGCTCATCGACTGAAGGATAGGCGATCTCCCACTCTTCTATCTTTTTCCAGGCACGATCATCATGTCTGGGCTCGTGACTTCACCTTTGCCTATTATCCAGTTCTCCGTAGTCGCTTTTGCATAGAGCTTCCCAGATGCATCTTCGATATGTGTCTCAAAGAAGAGTCGTCTCCCTTTTCTCTGTGTAAGCCTGGAGAGGACATAGATATATTTCAGATCCTCTTTGATAGGCCTTATATAGGTCGTATTCATCTTTCTTGTCATATTAAAAGGAGCTATTAACATACTAAGGGGGCCAAGTGCGTTATCAAGAGCGGCGACTATCATACCTCCCTGCATAGTTCCAAATGGATTTAATGTAAGTCTTAGAACTGGCATCTTTACGGTAATGGACTTCGCATCAAGGTCGAACTTCACTATCTCACACTTCATGATCTGGAAACTTGGCGGAGGCAGGTCCAACTGCTCTCTCTTCTCACCAAGTACTTCATAAAAAAGTCTATCTATATCGATCACTTTATCTCTCTTTATCAGAAAATATCCGAAGCAGTGTAGTATACTGAAACGATCTTACATACAAGAGGACTCTTCTTTATAGGACAAGGCCTATAGCTGTGCTTTTGTGATTATCTGCTGATTTACATTTGGTATGATTCTTACTATATTTTTTCTGAAAAGGAGATCTCCATGAACAGGAGAAGCATAGTCTCCTCTATGATCCTCAGTGCTGGTTATGATACAAAGGAATCGATGCTGGAGATCGAGTTCAGCGATGGAGAAGTGTGGCAATATTTTGATGTCCCGGCATCAATATGGAAGAAGTTCATAGGATCAGACTCAAAAGGAAGGTCCTATAAAAAAACGATAAAATACCAATATGGCGGATCAAAACTTACTATGGTCTGAAAAGATATAGACATCCTGTTTGAGAGCACCTCGGACAATAGATGATCGTATCTTTGAAGCACCCTGCACTACAACTTCTTCTCTCTATATATCTTTCAAGAACACTATCATATTTTTTAATATTAAAATTCTATTTTAAGACAAAACTGTTAAATATAATGTAAATAATAGCAAATATGTTACATTTTGTAATCTTCTTTACATAGTAAAGGCTTTTTGATAGAATTACATACAAAGAAAGCAGTTCTTAAGTATTTAATTTAATATAACAGTTTTATTAAGATACTGTGTATATATGGAGACTAACATATGAGCGTAAAAGATAACAGGTCTGTATCCCTTAGCGTATTGGCCATCGCATGGTCGTTAGCCTGTTCAACGCTCTTGGCAGATACGTATGAGAGCACTACGATCGATGGCAAGCTGGGTGACTGGAATGCGACTGAACGTCTAAACAGTGACAGAGATGCTCTTTATGCCAAGTATGTGACTATGCACAAGCCGACTTATCTTTTTGCTATTGAGACTACAGAGAAGAGCATCGGTCCGGAGACGACCATCTGGCTTAACACGGATGATGATGTGAAGACAGGTCACCAGGTCTGGGACAAATATGGTGGGGCTGAGTATTACATCAACATCCATTCAGATGGCAAACCTTATCTTTACAATGGTAAAAAGTTTGGTGAGTTCATACTCGGACCACTTGAGCATAGTTATGGCGTAGATGGTAAGACTATCGAGATCGCACTACCTGCTTCGTTCATCGGGTCACCAGAAAAGAGTATTGGGCTGATCGGTGACATAAACAATGACACCTTCTTGCCTGCCATCTACTCCAACGGACAGTTTGTCCTCCACAATAGACCGACTGCCATCACAGCCCCTATAGCTGTCATCAAGAGTTATGGGGAGATAGACCTTGATGGGTCGATCGAGGACTGGAGTGCGATGGCCCTTATCAACCTGCCATTAGACCTGCCTCCGACACTTGTCAACAGTGCAGAGAAGATCTATGCAAAGTCTGTTCTATCACCGGAGCCAGCTTACCTCTTTGCGGTGGAGACCAATGGGACTGTCATCAGACCGGAGAGCACCTTTTGGTTAAACACCGACAGTGATGCCAAGACCGGTCACCAGGTGTGGGGAAACTATGTCGGGGCTGAATATTATGTCAACATAAGTCCTGATAAAAGACCTTACCTTTTCAAAGGTGACCCCTATGGAGAGCCTGTAGGCGGAGCGTTGGCATATAGCTATAATGAAGATGGTACTGTCTTGGAGTTTGCCATCCCTGCCGCATCGATAGGCTCACCAAAAGAGAAGATCTCACTGATGGGTGACATCAACAATGCCATCTTCTTTCCAACAGACTACTCTACCGGTCAGTTCACTGTCACTAACAGCAGCATCGAGCTTCCACCTCGCACTGACTTTAGTAAACGTGTGGGTATCGTCTACTCTGAGACCAGCAGATCAAACTTCTTTGACACCGACGAACATACTAAAAAGGCCCACTCCCAACTCTTTATGAGCACACAGAACCAATCGATGATGGCAGGGATCCCGTTTGATCTTTTAAGCGAAGACGATCTCTCTGATCTCACCAGGTTGGTAGACTATGATGTGCTGATCTTCCCCTCATTTGCTTCAATACCATCTGACAAGTCTGAGCGCATCCTTGAGAACCTCTACCAGGCAGTCTATCATTACGGTATTGGTATCATCACTTCTGGTGACTGGATGACTAACGGCTCTGATGGTACTCCTATTGAAGGTGATGCCTATCGTCATATGAAACAGATACTCGGGATCGGTCGGGTGACTGGTGCGGGTCCGGTGGACATCACGCTCAAGGCTGGCAAGATGTCTCACCCTGCGATGGACAGGTATGCACCGGCTGAGACCATCTCTGTCTACGGAGGCAATCACTGGTATAGCCACTTTTCCGCAGCGAGTGATGGTGTCATGACACAACCGGTAGACACACTGGCAACACAGACTGTCACGGGTAGTGTATCAGGGGAGTATGATGCCGTATTGGCCATAGAGACCGGAGCCCGCCATGTCCACTTCAGCTCTTTGGAGTTCATGGGTGATACCAACCTCTTATGGTCAGCTCTACAGTGGGTAGTCTATGGTAAAGAGACACCGATCGCCTTAAAGATGGGACGTCAGAAGAGCCTCTTTATCGCACGTAACGATATAGACCAGAGTACACAAGAGCACAACGAAGAGCTCAGTGACCGTGCCCTGCTCTCTCTACTTGAGATATGGAAAGCAGAGTATGACTTTGTCGGAAGTTACTTTGTCGGTTCAGGGAAAAGCTCATCTGCCAAAAGCACCTGGAACCACTCCACATCCTTATATCAGAAGTGTATGGCTTTGGGCAATGAGATCGGGACACACGCCTTTACTTTGGGGTCCGTATCGACAGGATCTGGATTTGGGTATGACCAGGCTATGGATATTGTCAATGAACAGCTTGCTCCGACATGGCGCACTCAACGTGTTCGCAGTACACCGCATGCGCTACAGAGTGATGCCGATGTCGAACAGTACTGGCTGGATGAGTATAAAGGGAGTATGCATCATGCATCACAACCAATAATCCACTGGCCATGGCACGATCACGCTTCCATAAACGGCACACCTTATGATGTGGCGATGTTCACTGACTCCATCAAGACCGCTTACGAGGATGATGCAGAGTTTCTTACCTCTAAAGATGTCGCTCAACGGATCACTTCGTTTAAAGAGACCCGGCTATCGGTCGAACATGATGAAGAGAGCATACTGGTAAACACCGATTCACGTAATGCCGGGAAGTTCGCTCTAGCTGTAGAGTTGAGACCAGGGAAAGTGATCAAAAAAGTAGATGACTGGTATGCCTATGATGATGAGCATGTTTTTCTTGACCGTGATGGTGGTGATTATGTCATTTACCAAGGTGACTCGTCATCGAAGGTCACGCACATCACTGATCTTCCGATGCGTGCAGACCTGCTCTCCGTATCAGGTGATGGAAACGCTCTCTCTTTTAGTTTTGAAGGTGAAGGGACAGTACGTCTTGTACTCGCTCAGAACAGTCAAGACTACATGTTTACCGGTGTCGACAAGGTGACTACCATAGACAGTAATACCGTAGAACTTGACTTTGACACCTTGGGCGTACACTCTGTAACGACTACACTCAGGTAAAA
>JAUWRZ010000119.1 GCA_030610325.1 Sulfurimonadaceae bacterium
ATCGACCAGATAGACCTTCTGTATGACCGGGATGATGAAATGCAGGCCTGGTAGTAGTGTCTGCTGCTCATACTTACCGTTGGTAGATAAGATACCACGTTCACCCTCGGTGATGATGACAAAAGGTTTTGCCAAGATCAAAAATAGTGCGATCGCACCGATAAAATAGAATATGCCGGCTTTACCGCCACCAAGATTAAGGTCTATTTTTGGAGGACGAGGAGCCTTGAAGTTCCCTCCGCCTGATCCGCCGCCGCTTCCGCCACCGGAAGTCTTTTTCTTTTTGTTAAAATAGTCGTTCATGTCTGATGCCATGGTGATGTTCTCTCCCATATTTTGTTCCTTGTTAGATGTATGTCAAATAGTGTTCGTAAGCTGGATCACGTCCAAATACGATGTCAAAATAGCCGCTCTGGATCTTCTCAGTGATAGGTCCACGCTCACCTTTGCCGATGAGACGTGCATCGACTTCACGAACCGGAGTTATCTCGGCTGCCGTACCTGTCAGGAATGCTTCATCCGCGACATAGATCTCTTCTCTTGTTATCCGACGACGGACTACCTCAAGACCCATCTTCCCAGCCATCTCGATAACAGTCTTTTGAGTGATGGACTCAAGTGAGTTGTCATTAGGCGGTGAGATCAGTTGACCATCACGTACCATGAAGAAACAGGCTCCGCTTGCTTCCGCAACGTAGCCCTGGTCATCAAGAAGCAGTGCCTCATCATAACCAGACTCTATCGCTTCGAACTTCGCCATTTGTGAGTTAAGGTAGTTGGCAGAAGCTTTGGCTTTTCCCATGTTGGAGGTATTTGCCGGACGAGTCATAGAAGCTATCTTCAGACGGATACCGCGACGCAGTCCCTCTTCACCAAGATACGCGCCCCATTCCCAGGCAGCCATGACCGTCTCGACCGGTGCGTCTTTATGGTAAAGACCCATCACGCCATAACCCAAAAAAGCGAAAGGGCGGATGTAGACGTTGTCACCGGTGAACTCGTTCTTGCGGACCAGCTCGATCTGTGCCTCGTTCATCTCTTCGACAGTGAAGGGGATGTCGATCAAAGTCATCTTTGCGGACTCTTTGAGTCGCTTGGTATGCTCATTGAGACGAAAGATCGCATAACCTTTATCTGTCTTATACGCTTTTGTCCCTTCGATGACACCATTTCCATAGTGCAGGGTGTGCGAGAGGACGTGTATCTGCGCTTCATCCCATGGTACATACTTACCGTTCATCCAAATAAACTTGGCTGCGTTCATCAATTCTCCAAATAATCCACATCGTTTTGACGTTGAAAAAAGTTAGCTATTTTAGCGAAGTAATGATTAGTTAATCGTTAACGTTTGGCTCTCGAAGTGATTTATCCCAGAGTATCTCTTCTATTGCACTCTTAATATCTCTGTAGGTGTATATGAGCTCTGCGATGTCTATGACTTGATCTTACAGCTGTCGATGAGATGAAAGCTCCGTCCGTCAAAGAGACCTTTATCGCTGAGTTTTAGTTCAGGGATGACCAGCAGTGCCATAAACGAGAGTGTCATGAACGGTGCGCTTAAGGTCGAACCAAGGGTGTCTTTGACAATACGGTCGAGTCTTGCATACTCTCTTGCGACTTTGAAGCCGTCATCAGCGCTCATGATACCTGCGATCTCCAGAGGTAGGACCCACTCCTGCATATCAGTCACAGCACAGATGCCGCCTTGGTGTTCAATAAGCAGGTTAACGGCTTTTGTGATCGTCTCATCACTGTATCCGACCGCGATGATGTTGTGTGAGTCATGGGCTACACTCGATGCGATCGCTCCCTCCTCCAAGCCGAAACCATTGACATAAGCGACGGAGGGTGGGGCATCCTCATAACGGTTGATGACCGTGATCTTAAGGATGTCATGTTCAGGGTCACCTACTGTCTGGGATGCGACAGTGCGCAGGTCTATGAGACGCTCATAGGTGAGGAGTCCGTGGTCTACAGCCTGGATCACTTCGACGGTCTTGCATGACGGCATAATAAACTCTTCCGGCTTTTTTTTGCTTGCATGAAAGTTGTTGAGTCTTGCGATCGCGACTGAAGCGATCTTTGACTCTCCGTCTTGTGCGACTACTTTTCCGTCGATCACGGTCTGCAAGATACTAAACTCATGGAGATCACTCACTTCGATGAAGTCGGCACTCTCTCCCTCTCTCAACATCCCGATATCGAGGTCATAGTGCAAGATGGGATTGATGCAGGCGATCTGAAGGACTTTGAAAAGATCATTACCCTTTGCCAGAGCACGTCTGACAAGCTGGTCGATATGCCCCTGATACAGATCATCAGGATGGCGGTCATCACTGCAAAACATCAGCATCGTATGATACTTATCGATCAGTGGCTCCAAAGCATCAAAGTCCTTTGCCGCTGAGCCCTCACGGATCAACACCTTCATGCCGTTTTGGACCTTCTCCAACCCCTCTACATAAGTAGATGCTTCATGGTCAGTCGAGATACCCGCATCGATATAGCGTTTAAGATCAGCACCGCCAAGTCCGGGGGCATGACCGTCTACCGGTTTTCCAAGGTCTTGAGCCGCTTTTATCTTTAAGAGCATCGCTTCATCTGCATTAAGTACACCTGGAAAATCCATCACTTCGCTAAGATATTTGATCTCGGGTCTCTGTAACAGTGCTTTGATCTCTTCGACATCCAGTCGTGCACCACTGGTCTCAAAGGGTGTTGCCGGTACGCAAGGAGGTGCTCCAAAATAAGATTTGAGAGCGACCTGTTCGGCATTATCGAGCATGAACTCGATGCCTTCCATCCCAAGGACATTGGCTATCTCATGGGGATCAGAGACCGTCGCGACCGTGCCATGGCGTACTGCCAGACGGGCAAACTCGCTTGGCGGAAGCATAGAGCTCTCTATGTGGATGTGGGCATCGATAAAGCCGGGCAAGATGTAGGTGGGACAGATCTCGTCGATCTTTGTGATAGACGAGATCTTTTTATCTTTGACTATGACTTTTACAGGGTAGATCTCACGTTGGTCGATATTGATGAGGTTAGCTTTGATCTCCATAGGACAGCTCCATGTTTATCTGATATATCTTTGCACAGATATCATAAAGAGTCTATTAGTCTTTGTTATCCTGGTCAGGGATCACTGGGAGTCTGTCTGATCGAGATGTAGTCATTAGGAGGGACTTTTCAGCCAATTGAGCAGAAGATGTCTTTGTGGGTGTAGACTCGACAGACCTCTCCTGAGTCAATAGTGAAGGAGTCCACTATTGAGGGGATATTACGATGGAGTGTTGATCAACCAGATGGAGAAGACATCAAGATAGTCCCAAAATGATTGGATGTATGCTTCATCGACACCTTCATCCACCAGTGCTGTCAGCAGTGGTGCATAGAGTGCCAGCCAGCTTCGACGGCCAGCATCGTCGATGCGAAAAGGAGCATGACGACCGACCATCTGTGCTTCACCGCGATCTTGACTAAAGTAGTCTGGACCACCGGAGATCTGGAGTAGAAAGTCAGCAGCATGTTTTTTTGCCTGATTGAAATCGTCTTCGTCATTGACTGGGAAGAGAAATGCGATATCGCTGTCACGGATCAGGTCATAATGGTCATCGACCAGTTTGCGAAATCGCTCTTCACCTACCTGATGTAGAAAGCCCGGATGTGGTTTTGTCACTGGAGGACGTACACCTAGTACACCGTCTGTAATAGTCAAATTCATAAGTCACCTTGAGAAAGGGCAATGTCATGGGTATCCATAAGCCCTGTTGATTTTACGTATTTTATGGTCATATAGATAAAAAGTCTGTTAAAATCCTCTATTCACACTGTTTTACCGCTGACAGGACACGCTGTCAGACAATGATAGGAAGTCACACTATGAATGTCTCTCCAGATTTCTCACCCCCTATGCGTATTATGGCCCCATACTTTCTCCTGGGAGGCCTCTTCTACTTACTGAGTATGTTGTCACTGCTTTTTTTAGATATAGATGCCGCTCTGGACTCTTTTGAGATAGCAGGTTGGGTACATCTCTATCTGCTTGGCTTTGTGATGATGTTTATCTTCGGTGCGATGGCGCAGCTCGGCCCAGTAGTCGTAGAGACCAAGCATGCTATCATCGATCTTTTTCGGATCATCTGGATCTTGCTGCTTATCGGCGTGCTCCTGATGGTCTATGGCTTTTATGTCAGTGTCGCGGTCTTGCCCTATGGTGGTATCTTTGTCCTCATAGCTATGACGATCTTTGCCGTTGAACTGCACCTGACACTGAGGCAGGGCAAGCGAAAGACCAGTGTCACACTGTCGATGAAGACAAGTAACTTCTTTTTGCTTTTGGGTCTGCTTAACGGTATCTTGATGGCGCTGGGGCTGGCCGGTGTCATCGATACCAATACCGGACTCTGGTTTGAAGCTCATATATTTGGCCTTTTGGGTGGTTTTGTGATGCTGACTATCATGGGTATCTCGATCGTCCTTATCCCGATGTTCGGCCTGGCTAAACGTATCAGCGATAATGAGTTTGCAGGCAGTCTCTATACGATGTCTGCTGCGGTGGTATTGATGCTGCTTGCATCACCGCTGGAGCTGGGATGGATGCGATATCTTGCCTTTGGCCTGCTGATGAGTTCGCTGCTTCTGTATATGTATCAGGTCTATAAGATGACGCTCTCGCGTGTAAAGGTGATCCATGATATCTGGGCAAAGTCGATGTATGTGGGATATATAGCCCTGGGACTCTCCTGGTCATTTGGCCTACTTTACCTATTTGGGTTGGGAGAGCAGCTGCTTTTAGTGAGTATGTGGCTACTGCTCGTAGGTTTTATCGGTTTTGTCATCATGGGAAATCTCTATAAGATCATCCCTTTTCTTATCTGGTTTCAGTACTATTCCCCTTATATCGGGGAGCGGGATGTCCCGATGCTTCACGAGATGATACCGCAGAGACTTGCCGATATGCAGTGGGTCTATAGTACACTGGGTCTGGTCGTGACGACAGTAGCATTGGGCTTTGGAAACGATCTGCTCTTTGCTGGAGGCAGTGCCTTTTTGGTCACGGGGGCTATGATGCTGCTTATCGCTATACGCAAGATGATGAGTATTAGAGAATAATCAACTAAACAACGTTACTATACGATTACCAATAGAGGGAAGAAGATCATGATGGATGCAAAGATATTTTTTGGCTCAGATGAAGCTGAGAGCGGAGAGTGGAGCGAGCGTTTAAGCCCGTATGATGACAACGTAGTAAGCCGGGCACCGGTCTGCAGCGCGGAAGATGCCGAAAAAGCACTTGAGATCGCACAAAAAGCTACCAAGGCGGCAAAGAAGTCTACCCTTTCGCAACGCTGTGACTGGCTGCTCGATGTAGCTGAGAAGTTGCGTGAGAACCGTGAGGATATGGCCCTTACTATTACCGATGAGGTAGCTAAGCCTATCCAGTTTGCCAGAGTAGAGGTCGATCGCTGTATCGAGACGGTGACACTGGCGGCGGAGACGATGCGTACGATGCATGGCGAGACGATCAATACCGATGCGATGCCTAGTGGTCGTAAGACGATGGCATTCTACCGTCGTGAACCGGCTGGTGTAGTCGTGGCTATCACGCCATTTAACTTTCCGTTGAACCTGGTCGCACATAAACTGGCACCGGCATTAGTAGCAGGTAATGCGGTCGTGTTGAAACCCACTCCGGAAGCACCACTTACTTCTTATAAGTTTGCGAAGTATTTTATCGAGAGTGATTATGCGATCAAGGATGCGTTAAGTGTCGTCTATGGTGACGCAGAAGTAGGGGCAGCATTGATCACTTCAGATATTCCAAGAGTCATCAGTTTTACAGGCTCTGTCCCAGTGGGTAATATCATCACCAAAAGTGCCGGTATCAAAAAGGTGAGTCTGGAACTGGGCGGGAATGCAGCTACCTATGTAGACAGGTACGCTGACGTCGCCCTGGCAGCCAACCGTTGTGCCCTTGGAGCTTTTGTCAACTCGGGTCAGGTCTGTATCTCCCTGCAGCGTATCTACGTAGATGCATCAGTCTATGAGGAGTTTGCAGCCAAGATGGCGGAGGAGACAGAGAGCCTTATCGTCGGTTCCCCTTATGATGAGAACACCTTTATGGGTCCGCTTATCGATGAAGAGTCAGCTGAACGTGCGATGGGTTGGGTGCAGAGTGCCATCGATGAAGGTGCACGGGCTGTGACAAGACCACATCGTGATGGTACGATGTTTGATCCTTGTGTCATGGCAGATGTCACGGATGATATGGCGATCGTCTGCGAAGAGGTCTTCGCGCCTATTGTCAGTTTGGTCAAAGTAGACGGTTTTGATGATGCGATGCCACGGATGAACGATTCACCGTATGGTCTTCAGTTCTCCATCTTTACGAACGATCTCAAACTGGCACAGCGCGCCGTAGATGAGCTCGATGCCGGCGGGATCGTCATCAACGATATGCCGACACTCCGTTTTGACATCCAGCCTTATGGCGGTGTGAAGTTGAGTGGTGTCGGTCGTGAAGGTCCGAAGTTCGCTATTGAAGAGATGACAGAGATCAAGTCTATCGTTATCTGTTAGATTTATTGTATGATCAGTCTAGCCACTAAATCGTCATCCCAAACTAGATTTGGGA
>JAUWRZ010000220.1 GCA_030610325.1 Sulfurimonadaceae bacterium
CTTCTTAGCCGGCTCGACCATCAGGTCTTCGGCGACTTTTTTATATTTTGCGGGTACGACCACTAACTGCTTGCCTTCAGGCTCGATCAGTACCTTCTCCTCTACTGTCTCGAACTTTGTAGGGATGACTTCGATCTTTGAAGAAGCCTCTTTGACAAGGACCTGCGCACTCTTCTCGACATATTTGGCCGGGATGACTACTTTGGCATAACACTCACCGGCTTTGGCATTTGGTGGAATAGGTGATAACTCACCTGCTGCGATAAAGCTACTAGTCGTAAGCATTGACACGACAAGTAACGAAAGTTTTGTTTTCATGATCATAACACTCCTGTGATGATTGCATAAGTCATACACTAAAACTTAGCATTGGCGTTATATTATAACAAGCACTCTTAATGTTATCTCCAAAAAAGACAACAGTTGTTGTTGGTCATAATCTTTGTTGATATGTTTCTTTTCGTTACGGATTTTTTCTGTTGTTTTAATTGGCATATTGTTATCGTGATTATACGTTACGTAAAATGTGATATTTCAGACTGTTTTTCAGGTAAGGAGTTGTAAGAACAGATGACTACAACAGTAGCTATTATCGACTGTTGCAGTAAACGTAGTATGGACGACAGTGGTGACACAGCTTCATCTGTCGCTTCGCTTCAGAACTCGCAACTGTCACGCATAGTAAAGCCGTTGTCCGCAGGGAGATCCGAGATCATAAGTAGATAGTACTGATAAGCATCAGAAGTGGTAAGTATTAAAAAGTATCCAAAGGAGCGTTCTACTTTTGGATCATATAGGACTCGAGACGCTGCGTACTTCTGATCTGTTTTTTATATTCGGGATTGTAGACAGTCTTGAAGGCTTCTCCTTCGACCAACAGTCGGGGGTCTTTAAGCTTGTTATCGACAATATCAAACTCTACCAGAGGGCTGAAAGCGGGGTCCATCAAGAGTACTTTAAACCGTTTGGCATACTTCTGCTCTACCGGAGTCTTAAGCATCATGTTGTACTCACTGCTTTGTGCTCTTAAGAGGATGGTGAACTCCTCTACCTGCTTATCATACTCCGCTGATGCCACGATGGGCTTCCCATAGACAAGACCGATGACATCTTCGAGCTTTTTTAAGAAGAGCTCGTTTTTGTTCTCTTTGGCTCTTCTTATATAGGCGTTATAACTCTCTTTATGCGTCTTGGCTATCGCTTCTATAGCTGTCGTCCTTTGGACATAGTCATTGATGATCCTCATATCGAGCATATCTATATCTGCTACACATCGCACATGACGCTTGTTCACAGGCTGTACATCGAGATCTTTCTGTGATACATAGAGTGAGCTGAGTTCATCCCCGGTCGGTAATCTGAACTTATCGACAGAGATATAGCTGTTTTTCATAGAGAGCTTTGAACAGTGGTCCTGGGCGTTTTCAGCGTTCGTCACTTTACTGTTCACACGTTCATCCAGCCATAAAAGGTTCTTCTCATCTACCAAAGTGCTTCCACGTACGAACCGGATGTTCCCCAACTCTATATGCTCCAAGACAGTACTGCTCTTCTCACTCCATAAGATAGTCCCGTTGACCAGAAATGGGATCTTTTTAAGTCGTATGGCTACCTCATCATCATCTTGCAGGTCTATCTCCACTTTTTTTGGGTGAAAATAGAGTTTTGAGACCTCTACCGTATGCTTACCTTTTTGCAACCACATCCTGTTCTTCTCACGTAGCTGCCCGTCTACTCTCAGCTTGGCATCTTGAGGGATCTTCAACGACAGTTGAAAACTACTTCTGCTCTTTTCCAGATTTGAGATCCGTATCATCCCTTTTTTGGTGATAGCAAGATCATATCTGACGTCATCGATAGTGATGATATCACTTCTTTTAAGATCCTTATAGTCCGCTATCACATACATATTTCTGTTTAGACCATGCTCTTTGAGTTTCATCTCCAAGATCTTCTGTTTTGCCTCTTGTAGATGTGCTCCTTTTGGGTAGCGCTCCAGATAGTGCTCATATGCAGCGATCGTACCTTTTGCTTTTACATCATGGAAGATCAGCGTCTCTTTTCGCTCTTTGATCGTGGGGAGATAGATATTGTCCGGATACTCTTGCACATATGCATCATAGGCTTCGATGGTATCACTATCTTTGACTTTACGAAACAGTGCATCTGCCCTTAGACCCTCAGCCTCATCGGTAAACTCACTCTCTTGATGTTCTGATAAGAAGTACTCATAGGACTCGACCGTATTGATCTCTTTCGCCTCTTTGAACGCTCTACTGGCACATCCTGTAAAAAGCGTACTAAAGAGAAGGGTCGTTACCGTGAAGATCACTATTTTTTTAAGAGACATCGTCATTGTCTATCCTTGAGTGTTAGTGGCTGATCACTACTGTTAAATATTGATTTATATCACTTCTGGCAACAGATATTCCGATGTTTTTTGGCAGAAAACAGAGTGGACTTTAGCTAAAAATATTATACCCCAACCCGTTACAAAATGCTAAACAAATAACAAGGATGTGATTACTCCCTCCATTAAAAGGTCTGTCTTGAAGATCACTACTCTCTTGGAGCCCTAAAAGCGTTATACTGTTGATAACTATAAAAAAGGCTGCTAGTATGCCATATATCACAAGCTTTCTATTTTTCATGGCACTCTTTCTCAACTCTACCTCTTCACTCTTCGCGACTGAGGATCTGCAAAATGTCACTACAAAGAGTGCAGTGACCTTTAATACCCTCTGCGCAAAATGTCATGAAGGTGAATGCAGCGGAAGATTGAGTTTCGATACAGGCAGCGAAGCGGCAAGTAATCATATATTGCGTTATACCGGTGAGACGGATATCTCCAAAACTGAGACAAAAGAGTTCTTCACGCTCTTGAACTATATGAAGAGTAAGTGCTCTTTATGGATGCCCGAAGATGAGCAGTGGAAAACAGAAGAGCTCTCACATTTTGCCCTGCCCTCAGCGAAAGCCTACTTTATCCCACTGGGAGTGCTCAAAAAGGGAGAGTATGTTCTCGAGATCGAGACAGACGATGCTGTCCATTATAAGCTCGAACTACTCTCAGAAAAGTTCGACTATCTTCTGGACATATCAGTCTGTCCGGATGAGGATACAGAGGAGCTACGATTTAGCGTAGATGAAGCACTCCATACGTTTTTACGTGTTCAAAGTAGAAGTGTTTTTGAGATCACTGAGCTGAAAATCATAGAAGAGAAGTAGTAGTTGTGAGACTATCCATACTTATACTCATCACACTTTACTCATGTGGATATGCTACAACAACAAGTATCAACACCAGTGAGCCAGGCATATCAACAGAGATATCCAGACCTGCTTTCCAGGATGTCTGGCAGCAGGTAGCTTCCGATCCGCTTACTATCTTGCCACAGGATGAAGTCTCTTTCTGGAAGCTCTTCTCATGGTCGAAGAACCATATTTTGGAAGACTCCAGACGAACGCTGAACGACCATGCAGATATCTTAAGAGCGTTTGATAAGTTGGCCCACCCCAACGGCATCTGCCTTAAAGGCATCTGGGAGATCGACAGGCAGAGCAGATACAGCGGCTATTTCAAAGATGGAAGCAGAGCCATGATCATCGCACGAGCCTCCTCAGCGATGTCAAATACCCGTCGCGGTGAACTGCGGGCATTCGGCTTTGCCGGTAAGCTCTTCCCAGCACAGGAACCACTCCAAGTAGATCAAGAGAACAGCGCAAACTTCTTTCTTATCGATGACCTGGGAGGGACAAGAGCGGAACATTACACTGATGTAGCATTGACAAACGAACCCTCTACTACGACTAACAGTGAAGTCATCAAAAACCTACTCTATGCCTTGGAAGTAGCCAGAGTCTTTACTGCAGTAGACAAAGAGCCCGGGATCAGACAACTCTATGAGGTCTCCCAACTGGGGGAAGCTAAAAGTACCCATATCATCACCCCCAGATGGATGAAAGTAGAAGCACAAAATGGACAGAGTATCGATGCTGATGATTTCCGCGATGAGCTTCGTATAGAGAGCGGAAAAAGACTTATCTTCACTATCTCTGTAGCAAGTAAAAGCAGTGATGGTAAAAAAGATTGGCTCGACATCGGTATCATCACGTTCGACACTTCTGTAGTCTCAAAGTCATGTGACCACCGACTACACTTTCATCATCCAAAATGGCGGTCTGATCTCGATCATGGGGAGCTTTAGATAGAGAAGAGATACCTCAGCATTGATGAGTAAAAGTCTGAACTCCCCCTCCTCGTTCTACAGTTTTACTGTGGAATGAATAGAGCAAGACTGTCAGTTCAACGCGATATCCACGTCATATAGACTGAGGTATGCATCCCAAAGTAAAACTTAGGGACGAGACAAGAGAGATTAGTTAAGATCCATCAAATTCAATAGTAAGACTCAATCGATCCTTCCCAGCCAAAAGTCTTTTGGATATCCATTGTCTGCATCGACTCTCTTCTCATCCTCATGAATACGTACTAAACGCAATGTGACGGGCCATGGGCCGTTGAAGACTATGGCACGATTGAAACGATCATGTGCA
>JAUWRZ010000275.1 GCA_030610325.1 Sulfurimonadaceae bacterium
GCTTGCAAAAAGTGAGCTGGGGCTCTTTGTCGCTTTAGTCGCAAAAGTCGCTAAGGCTGATGGTCGCATAGATGAGCTCGAAGCAGAACTTATCGGCAATATGTTCACAGATATCAGTAAACTCTTCCCTGACCCCGCCAAGACCAAAGAGATCTTAAAAGAGATCTTCAAGATCGAGAAACAGAGCATCTATAACATAGATGAAAAAGCCCTTGCTCTTCAACGGATCATCCGCCGAGATCCTCAAAAACGGCAGATGATGATGGCCTTTCTTGTCAACCTGGCCTATATCGATGGGCATCTCAGCAACACCGAAGAGAAGATGCTGCTAAAGATCGCGGCGTTCTTACATTTCAATACTGCGCAGATAGAGAACATGCTTCAGCAGGCGTCACAGATGCACCACAACGCCACATCACACTCCTCTATTGAGGATGCCTATGCACTTCTGGGTGCAAGCAGCAGTGACAGCACCGCTGAGATAAAGAAAAAGTACCGGGTGCTTGTCAGACAGTATCATCCCGACATCGTAAAGGCACAGGGAGCCGATGATGACTATATCGAGCAGTCGACTGAGAAAGTCCAGGAGATCAATGCTGCCTATGAGATGATCAAGAAGATCAAAGGCTAAAGCGTTCTATGAAAATCACGTTCCCAGAAGAACTCTATCCACTCCGTAGCTTCACGTACTGTAAAATCGGGCTGAACACTCGCAGAAGTCTTATAGAAGAGTGAGGCAGAGCGTATCTCTGCTCTGGGAGCACTCGCATCCAGATAGTCCAAGATCGCTTGAAGCGTCTTACCGCTGTCGACGATATCATCGACTATTAAGATCCTTCTGGCCTCTTGGAGATCGCACTCTCCCACTACCGTCACACCCTCACGCTGGACCTGCTCATCATAAGACTCCGCACGTATGGTCTGGATATTACGGACATCAAGTCCATAACCCATCAACTGACCAAGCATCAGTCCACCACGGGCGATCGCGACGATGACATCAGGCTTGTACTCTCTACTCTGCTCTATCAATGACAAGGTATCCTCTTTAAAGGATTCATAGCTATAATATATCATGCCGCATTATACCACTGACCTGTGTAGTGTGAGACTACTTTCATGACCTCAGCAAAAGTCATTATATAATACAATTATTTGTTAAGGAATGTTGTCCTATAATCATCTTATAGCCTAAATTATCGAGGAAAGACTATGCTGAACACTCTGATATCCCTACTGATAGCTACCCTCCTAAGCATCGCATCGACAGGATGTAGTGATAAGACCCCCAAAGTAGAAGAGGCAGATATCCGTTGTCGTATCGATGGTTCACTTGCTCCGGAGTGGGCTTGCACAAATGCCCCGATAGAAGGCACGATCACTGCTGTCGGCTCTGCACCTCTGAGTAAACTGGGTCTGGGTTTTTCCAAACGAGAGGCGATGGCTAATGCCCGTTCCAATCTGGCTCAACAGATACAGACACTGGTAAAGACACAGGTAAAGGCCTTTTCACTCTCAAGTGGGGTCGGTGAGGATGAAGTCGCGGACAATGTCTCGACAGAGGTCTCAAAACAGGTAGCAAAAGCGACTCTTAAGGGCTCGAAACAGCTTAAGTTCTGGCAAAACAAGACCACAAAAGATCTCTATATCCTTGCCGGTATCGCTGAGAACGATCTTAATAAAGAGATCAAAGAGCAAGTCAAGTCAAACTACAAGAAAGATACAGCCTTATGGCAGCAATTTCAAGCTAAACAGACACTTGACAGCCTCAACAGAGCCTTCCCCACAGACTGACTCTCCCTCCCGTCTACAAGAGTACTACTTAAAACACTCATCCATACGGAGGGCACATAACATGCTATAATCCTTTTTTACTTCTACTTAAATAGGTCTTCATGAAAAAACTAGCCATCATCGGTCGCCCAAATGTCGGGAAAAGTTCTTTTTTTAATCGTCTGCTCAAAGAGCGTGACGCCATCACCTCTGAACAAGCCGGGACAACACGCGATATAAAAAGACGTATTGCCACTATCTTGGATAAAGAGGCTGAACTGCTTGACACCGGTGGACTCGATTCCGGAAATGAGCTCTTTGACCGGATCCGTGAGAAATCTCTCCAAGCGGCACACGAAGCAGACATCATCTTGTTTATGGTCGATGGTAAGAGTCTACCTGAGGATGAGGATAAAAAGCTTTTCTACGATCTTCAGAGACTAGGTAAGACGATGGCACTTGTCGTCAACAAGATCGACAATGACAAGATGAAAGAGAAGCTCTGGGAATATTATGAGTTTGGTACCGATGCCATATTTGGCATCTCCGTCTCGCACAATCGTAATGTCACTGCTCTGCTGGAGTGGATAGCAGAACAGCTTCCTAAGTCAACTCAAGTCAAAGAGTCTCCTGTTCTCCAGGAAAAGGACTCATTAAGCAAATTTGATGCTTTTGTGGACGAGTACGATGATGAAGATGACTCGACTGAAGACGATGAAGAGGATCTCTTTGAAGAGAACGACAAGATACGTGCTTTTAATGAAGAGGCTGTCAACAAGATGCACGTAGCCATCATCGGCCGTGTCAATGTAGGAAAAAGTTCCCTGCTTAACGCACTGCTCAATGAAGAGCGTAGTGTTGTAAGTTCCTATGCCGGTACGACGATCGACCCTATCGATGAGACGGTGACCTATCAGGATAAAAGCATCACCTTTGTAGATACTGCCGGGATCCGCAAACGTGGTAAGATCCTTGGGATAGAGAAGTTTGCACTGATGCGGACCGAAGACATGCTAGATAAAGCTGATATAGCTCTACTCGTCCTTGATGCCAGTCAGCCATTTCTCGACCTTGATGAGAAGATCGCCGGACTGGTCGACAAAAACAGGCTTGCCTGTCTGATCGTACTGAACAAATGGGATATAGCTCCTGCAGATGAGTATGAGAAGATAATACAAAATATTCGTGACCGGTTCAAATTTCTGCACTATGCACCGATCATCACCGTATCTTCATTGACCAAACAGCGTACCCAAAAGATATATGACATGCTGATCAAGATCAATAACAACTACTCTCAGCGTATCACGACATCCAAACTCAATGAGACCCTCGAGTGGTCGATGCGAAAGCACCCACTTCCATCCATGAATGGTCAGCGTATACGCATCTATTTTGCCACACAGTATGACACACGACCACCAAGTATCGCCTTGATGATGAACAAGCCAAAAGGCCTACACTTTACCTATAGACGCTACCTGACCAACCAACTCCGTGAAGCCTATGATTTTGAGGGAACACCACTTCTGTTCAAAGCGAAAAAACGCGGGGGATAAACTAAAACGGCTTGATACGGGGTCATGGGTCAGCTTTTTTAGTGTCAAGCTTGCGCAGACAGAAGAAAGTGGAGCCTTGACCCCCTGATGTCTATACGACAAGTCAATGAAAACAGCAACTTCATTGACTTACCAAGCTCTTCGTCCAAACACCTAAAGCACTCTTCACAACGGCTTAAAAGCGCGTGACAGTTGCGAGATTTAGAGCGAAGCAATAAACGACGCTGTGTCACCACTGTCGTCCATACGACCACTGATGTAAAAAGCAGTTTAATTGACCTAAAAAGCCTTTCGTCCAAAAGACCTCTCAAGTCATCAACTCTTCAAACAGCCTTAGACCGGCTTAACAACGACCATAATCACAATAACCACCATCAAAAGCGTAGGCACCTCATTATAAGCCCGAAAAAACTTCCCGCTCTTAGTACAGCTTCC
>JAUWRZ010000367.1 GCA_030610325.1 Sulfurimonadaceae bacterium
GTTTATGCCTCGAAAGAAGTCATGGGTCTTGAAGAACGGGATGGTCGTCAGCATGTTTGTGGCTAGGGTGAAGCCTTTTAGGGCGTTGGTGAGTTCAGTTTTTATGCAACGTTCCTTTGTGTGGCTTTTTGGACGGATGACTTTTGGTTCTCTTATTAAACCGTCTGTTTCAACATGAGCCGTATAGACCTTATGGGGTCAAGGCTCCACTTTTTTTGCCATCGCAGGCTCGGCATAAAAAAG
The DNA here is from genome assembly GCA_030610325.1 of Sulfurimonadaceae bacterium. Classification (GTDB taxonomy): domain Bacteria; phylum Campylobacterota; class Campylobacteria; order Campylobacterales; family Sulfurimonadaceae; genus BB26. The sequence goes on from JAUWRZ010000367.1 coordinate 244, forward strand.
TTGACCCATGACCCCGTGTTAAGACGTTTCTGATTTGGGACATAGTGACATAAAAAAGTAAAGCATTGACCCTTACTTTATCTTCGTCGCTATACCTGCGATGCAGTGGTAGACCTCATCGCATTCGCTTCCAAGCATCTGAGAGACTACACCGGAGATATCTACAAACTCTCTTGCAAGAGCATTATCGGGGATGATACCACCTCCTACATCGTTTTGGACAAAGACCATATCTTTATCTAAAGCAAGCAATCTCTGTAGCTGCGTGAAGATATCCTCTTTGCTGAAACCGTGATAGAGCATGTTGTTCATCCACACAGTCATACACTCGATGAGAATAGGCGCTTTTACCAGTTCGATAGCTGCGACAAGGTTTAACGGCTCTTCGAGGTTTAAAAAGCGTTCGGAACGCTGCTCTTTATGCTTTAAGATCCGCTCTCTCATCTCTTTATCGATAGGTTCAGAAGTGGCGAGATAGACAACGGGGTTGTGATGCATCTTTAACGTATAGCTCTCAGCATGGCGAGACTTCCCACTTTTCACACCTCCAATAAAGAGAGCTTTCATCCCATCTCCATCATCGATCTCTCCACTTCAGCTGTGATCTCTTGTTGGGTCACACCATGAGCATAAGCGTAAGCGATAGCAGCACCTGCACCTACACCCTCTTTCGCTTCACCTTCATCATACGCTTTTAGGACTGGGATCTTCGCATCCTCATAAAGAAAGTCTGCGAACGCTGCTTTTGGGGAAGGGTCAAGTCTATCAAGCAAAGCCTTGATATCCGACTTGGCATCTTGAGCTATCCAACGGGTCGTCCATAATGAGATACGCTCCGGAGCATACGGAATAGACTCCACGGTAGCCAGCCTGTCAGCGATCAGTAGTGCTGCTGCCATCTGTGTGCCTCCACCAACGACTACCTCAAAGCGTTGTGATGCTTCGAGTACAAACCCGGAGACAAACATCAAGGTGTTATCGGCAGTATGCCCCAGCTTCTCATAAAGACCCATCTCAGCAGTCAGTTTTGAAAGTGCTTTTTCGATCACTGCCTCTTTGATCGTGACAGGAACCTCTTTAAAAGATGAGGCGAAAAGACCGTTCGTCTCAAGACCCAGTGCTGCAATAGCTGCCTGCGCCGTCGTCGTACCGCCAGGAGTGCTCTCCCCTATGATCACATATTCACCACTTGGCTCATAAGAGCGGCCAAATATTCGACCTTTCTCAAACACTGTTTTCGCATCAAAAGAGTCCGCATCAGCGATCGAAGGGCTAGGTGCGATCGCGAAGTCATGGATCTCGCATGCTTTGGGTCGAATGCTCATACCCAGATCTAAGATCTCGACTGATGCAAAAGGAGTGAGTGTATGCACAGCCCTTGTCAAAAGCGCTGGGGTAGGGATCCCACTCGCTGTCTCCGCAAGATCTTCCAAAGAGAAGACCTTTCCAGTAGAGATAAACTCCGCATCCAGTGTCGGCGTCAAAGAGATCTTTCCCGGGATCCCAGCCTGTGTTATACCAGGAGTCCCGCCGGTATGTGTCACAGAAGCAGCCAGTAAGAAACTGGCCTTTTTATGGCTGAACAAGCTGTTTTGCGCTGTTATGGTGTACATCTCTCTCCTTAGTACTTTAACTTGAACCCGGCTATCGCTGTTGTCGTGAAGTTGACCGGGTAGATGGCATCATCACTGATCCAGATACCATTGCTTTGGTTGAACAAGTTGTTTATTTTAGCGAAAACCTCATAGGACTCTGTTGCATAAGTCACAGCGATGTCTGTACTGTTGTAAGCATCCTGTTTCTGTGTGAACTCATTGCCAAAATCATTAGCTGCATACGCCTCTGAACGATAGACCTGTGTCACAGATAGCGTGGTGTTCCGGTTTGGCAGATAACTTAATGTCGCTTTTACATTATGATCTGAGACTCCAGGGAGAGTATTACCCGAGTAATCCTCACCATTACGCCCTGTCTCCTCATCGATGACAGCCTTGACATAGTTGTAGTTAAACACAAAATCGAACTCAGGGGTGATGATCCATCTGTCATAAAGGTCAAAACCATACTTGTAAGAGCTGTCTATGTTCGTATTTACCGATAGGCTTGGATCCGGGAAGACATTGACCGCATCCTTGTAGTAGTAGATCTCATCTTTGAGGTCTATATAATACGCAGAGATCTTAAACTTGTTGTTTGGCAGCAGATAGTTAAAGCCTATGGTATAGCTGTCTGCTTTCATCGGCTCTATAAAATCATTAAAGGCCCCGTAGGAGAAAAATCGGTCAATGTCCGGAGCCTGATAGGAGTGCGCATAGTTGGCAAAGAGAGACTTCTGCCCATCAAGCCTATAGCTATACCCAAGCTCGACACCATGCAGGTCATGGTCATCACTGTTGTTCTGCGCAGCATCCTCAAAATCATAAGAGACTTTCTCATAACGATAACCAGCCTTAAAAGTAGAGTCCCCCAGATGCCACTGACTCATGACGTATCCGGCAAGGTTCTCTTTCGTCGTCTTATTGGCAGTGCCGTATAGCGTGGCGTGTGACTCTCTTCTTCCTTTAAAGCCATCTATCCCAACTGAAAGTTCCAACAGGTCGTTCACATAATCGACACTACCGCCAAAGCTATCATATTTATAGTCTGCTGCCCACTCATAAGGTCCAAAAGCAGATACATTGAGTGAATCCGAACTCTTTTTCTGACGGTCGACATCAAGATCTATAGAGAGTGTCTCATCTATAAAATAGGTCAGACCA
>JAUWRZ010000318.1 GCA_030610325.1 Sulfurimonadaceae bacterium
CATGTCCGACAAACTTACTCATATTATCCAAGATCTTTCCACCGCGTCGAAAGCCAAGACCGCACGCTTCGTAAGCAAAAAAGACTCCGGCCTGATAGTGGTTACCTTTGCTGTCTTTAGTGAACTCGACATACTCCTGATAGATAGGCTTGTAGTTACCATAAGGCCCATCAGTCTCAGAGACCGTATTGCCGTTACCATCGACGATCTTCGTATTTGCACCCTCGCGTCCATACATCCGCTTTTCGACATAGGCTCCATCGAGTGGTTCAAATGCTGTCTTTAGCAGATAGGGTGAGTCCGGGAAGAGATCACAGAGTATCTTCATCATGCCTTTAGACTGGAAGAGCAGGGTATAGGCCGGGTTGAGGATGATAGCCTGCTGATTTGCCATGATGTTGTTGAGCAGTACCGCGAGATCAGGCTCATCAGTACCGATATCTTCCCATGGATAGAGCTTGAACCAGTACTCATAAGGGTTGTCTCCACTGTCAGAGACACCGTTCTCGTCAAACTGCACATCCTGTAGAAAATCGAAAGAGGTAGCAAAACCGGCGTCAGAGGCGATCTGCTGAAGCAGTTTGGTAGTGATCTCCTCTTCATCATCACCTTCGACAGAGGAGAAGAGTATCTTCCAGCCATCATATATCTCATCAAAACCTTCCGGGTCATCAAAGAGTGTGATCAGTCGGCGGAAATTAGTAGCGATCGCCTGATAGATGTCATTGAACTGTCGCTCCTCATCCATCTCATTATGTTTGAGCAAAGCCCACTGCAAGACGGCTGTCTCATAGAGTCCTGTCGGGGTGTCAGCATTGAACTCTATCAGTTTGATCGGATCACCATCGATCCCGCCTGCGAAGTCAAAGCGTCCATAGATATGCCAGTGGACATCGTTCTCCCAGCTCTTCTTGATCGATTCTACAAGGTTGAAGGGGATACCGAGTTCGAAGAAGAGATCGTTCTCGATGACATACTCTGCGGCTTCGACATACATATCATAAAGCTCGTTTGCAGCGACATAGTAGGCTTCAGCCTCTGGATCGCTTACGTTAACGAGTTCATCAGCGACATAGTGAGTACCGTCACTATCGGTATGCCAGGTGAAACCCAGCTCATCGAGTGTAGCATTGTCAAGTGGTGTGACCGTCTGTAAAGCTATCATCTTTTAACCGCCATATGAGCCGCTGGTCTTTGATGAACTGCCGCTTTTTGAGCTGCTGAAGAAGCTCTTCTTACTGCTGCTTTTGCCGCTTTTCGCACCAGAAGCATTCTTGCTTTTGTTGTAAGCAGACTTGTTGACAGAGTTGCTGTGTTTTTGAAAGTTCTTGTTACCCATCAGCGCATTACCGATCATATTACCCAAAAGTGAACCTGCAGCGACAGCCAGGATTGTCCCTGCAAGACCCATCCCACCATCACCTGATGGCTCGGCATTGAGTTCAGACTGACCTGCCTCCATCTTCTCATACTCCTGTTGGGCAAGCTTCTGCATCTCCGCTTCGTTCATAAAGCGTTCGTTGACCGTACCGTCTTCATTTTTCTCACGGATGATGGCTCGGTTCTCGCCATCTGTCGGCATCTCTTCCATGACGATATATTTGCCATTGGCCTGCTGTTCGATAACATAGAACTTGTTTGGTTCTTGTTCCTGAGGAGCCTCACAGCCAGTTAGTACGCTCATGACGGTTAGTCCGACGCTGCCGAGCAGGGCAGCTGAACCGATAGTAGAGATATGATTCAATTTCTTAGTTCCTTTTTTGATAGATTTATAAGTTCTTGTAGTTCATCATCGTAGATATAGACACTTTCACGTCCTTCATAGTAGATATCACCATGATAGCTGTATCTGGCATCTTGCAGGGTCTGATCCTTTTGCATAAGCAGTGCGCCGCCTACAGCTTTTCCGACAGGTGGTATAAGGGTCAGCAGGACCGCTGAAAAAAGTGTGGCAAGTACGAGTGCCGTATGTTTGGGTCTGGGGTAGTAGGTGGTCATATAACCCAAAAAAGCACTCATCAGCATATAGATGATCAGACATTGATGGTCAGCAAAGAGGATGTTATAGTAGAGATCGATCTCGTAGAAGTCGATGTAATGAAGTTTGATCCCCAAAAAGAGAAAAAAATCGAGGATAAAAGTGAAAAAGATGCCGCTTAAAAAAGCTTGTAATACCTTACTCATCGTAATCTTCTCCTTTTGACTCTTCCCAACAGTTCGATGGAAGAGGGTATGCCTTCATAAAGACCTCTAAAGTCTTCCACGATTATATCAGCAGCCGCTTCACAGAAACTTCGCTCAAAGGAGTGACCACTCTGATTGGCGGAGGTAGAGAAAGACCATCCGTACTGCTTAAGCAGACGATGGTGCAAGCTCTCATTGATGATGCGAAATGCTTTGCCTTTTAGCACATAAGTACGCTGTTGACTTCGCCGCACTTGAGATCGATAGCTCTTTGGGACACGTCCGCCTGAGGCTTTAAAGGCTTTAAGGTCGGCGTAGACCTTTAGAAAAGGCTTTGTCTGTGGGCGCTGTTTGATAGTCGCGAGTCTGGAGGCACTTTGTGAGAGAAGACCGACGGTCGTATCGGTTTGCGTCAGGAGGACCTTATCAGTAGAGAAGGGAGGGGTATGACTGTGACCTTTATGTGTTGTCATCCCCATCTCCCTCTTCACTCTCTAGTTACCTAAATAGTCCTGAATAGCTTTAGGCTTGTTCCATGCATTATCATCCATCTGAGAGAGGGCATCGATAGTCGCACGTGCGGCACTCAGTGTAGTGAAGTAAGGGATGTTGCGTCTTAGGACTATCTGCCGTATGACGGTGGCATCTTTTTTGGCGGTATTGTTGTCAGAGGTGTTGATAGCCATGGTGATGTCGCCATTTTTCATCATATCTTCTATGTTCGGGCGACCTTCAGAGATCTTAAGTACAGCCTCACAAGGGATACCGGCATCTTCGATGATGCTCTGAGTCCCTCTGGTGGCTACCAGTTTAAAGCCATTTTTATGCAGGCCCTCTGCTATCTCAGTCGCATGCTCTTTATCGCTGTCGATAAAGGAGAGAAAACAGGTCCCCTCTGTCGGGATGATATTGCCTGCTGCCATCTGTGACTTGGCGAAGCTCACACCAAAGTTTGCACTTACGCCCATCACTTCACCGGTAGACTTCATCTCCGGGCTCAGTACCAGATCCGCGCCATAGAGTTTGTTGAACGGGAAGACAGCCTCTTTGACAGAGGTGTGCCCTTTTAGACGTGGTTTAAGTAGTCCGTTCTCTTCCATGACGACGTTATAGGTGTCGTAGAACTTAAGTGCATTACGCAGAGGGTCGCCCATCATGACGCGGGTAGCGACTTTTGCCAGTGGCATACCGGTCGCTTTGGAGACAAAAGGTACCGTACGTGAAGCACG
>JAUWRZ010000250.1 GCA_030610325.1 Sulfurimonadaceae bacterium
CCTTGATGTCATTCTCGTCAATCTTCTCAACGGTCTTGCCGGCTCACTGTGATCCGTCTACTATCGACTGCCCTGCTCCTGGTGGGCATGGGTCATGCAGTCACACTTGCGGAGATCGACACAAAAGTCCCGAGTCGGGCAAAGAACTTCCTTATCTGGCAATACCTCCAACAAGACATCACCTCTGAGCAAGCAGACAGAGCTTTTTATCAGATCCGTGATGTCGACCGGAAGCTCTTCTTCACTTACGCTAAGAAATGCAGTGATAAAGCCGTCAAGTATACCGCTCGATGTATGAAGCTCAGCGGTAAAGAGATGATGCGTTCTGATGATGAGGATTGCCGGCGTATTGCCATGGCTCCTCATAAGGTCACCTCGGTGACAGTCAAAGAGCGGCAGAGGCTTTTAGCGGCGTTTGAAGGTAAAGAGGAGGAGAAGTGGTTGAGGATGCTCGCAGACAGCTCTCTTTCTGAGAACCTTGAGAGTTACGATTCCGGGCTCTATCTGCGCATGAGTAATAGCGCGGGCAGGACCTTTAGGCAGAAGAACTTCAACCATGCCGTCTCGCCGGAGTTTATGCAGCAACTCTCCAAAAGTCCCGGCTTCTCCACCTTTGTCCTGCTGGTCGTGACTGATCCCAGGATGGACAAGTTGCAGCGTTCGCTCACCGTACTTGATGGTTCGGGTCTTAACGCAGAGACAAACTTCTTTTTGGCTATGAACCGACTTAGACTCTCTCAGGAGAAGGAAGCACTCAGGCACCTTGAGATCGTCTATAAGAAGTCCTATTTTCGTATGCATAAAGATAAGGCACTTTTCTGGATGTACCAGATAACAGAGGATAAGAAGTACCTTGAGACCTTGAGCGAAAGCTTTGATCTCAATATCTACTCCCTCTATGCTAAAGAGTCGACAGAGACTAAGATCGATAACTACTATACTATTCTCAAGACCGACGATAGACCTACTGATGTCGATCTTCAGGACCCTTTTGTCTGGCTGGACCTGCTTGAGAAGACCAATGCGACACCAAAGCAGGAGCTCTTCGAACTCTCACGACAGTATAAAAGTAAAGAGCTGCTACCTCTGCAGTCGTTTATCGTCGAACGTGCTTATGACTATCGGGTGCAAAACTACATCACTCCTTATGCTGAGAGCATGGAGAAGCTTACACATGATGAGAAGGCACTGATGCTCTCTTTGATGCGACAGGAGAGCCGGTTTATCCCCTCTGCTCTCTCCTACTCTTATGCTCTTGGTCTGATGCAGCTTATGCCGTTTTTGGTACGATCACTGGACAAAGATGCCAAAGCACCGAGAGAGACACTCTCACAGATGTTTGAGCCTGAACGAAATATCGAATATGCTACGCGGCATCTTGAGTGGTTGAAAAAGAGTATCTACCATCCACTCTTTATCGCCTATGCTTACAACGGTGGTATTGGTTTTACAAAACGTCATCTGCAGGGCGGTACGTTCAGAGAAGGGGCGTATGAGCCGTTTTTGAGTATGGAGATGATGGCCAACTCACAAAGCCGTGAGTATGGGAAGAAAGTCCTGGCCAACTATGTGGTCTATAAGAGGATCTATGGCGAACCGGTCTCTATTGCTCACCTTTTTGATACGTTAACTCAGCCATCCCATACGGATCGATTTCGAAAATAAGCTTCATCGGACCATCTCCCTGATGGGGATAGGTGATGAGATAGTAGCGGTTCCACTCGTTCTTGATAGGCATCAAGGTCCGAAGTTGATCGTCTTTCTCAAGCTCTTTTGCACTTAGATAGTTCATCTCGTTCAATGTCAGGGCGACTTCCGGAGCCTTGATATCGGCCTTGTAGAAGAGGCGGATATCATCTTGAAGGTAAAGAGAGACGAAGAAAGACTCTTTCTCGCTGCTGGCATACTTTCCGGGAAGTGTGTCGTTTAGGTAGATAGTAGAGATGATGGCCTTGGTCTCAAAGCTCTGTACGATGGTCGATGTCTGGAGGTTGGAGATGGCACGCTCATGTGCCTCATCGAGCTTAAAGACATCAAAGGCTGTCGATCTGGAGCAACCACTGAACGTCAAGAGCAGAGCAGTCGAGAGTATGGTGTAGAGTCGAATCAAAAAAGACCTTTCAAGGGTGATGTGCGATGTTGCATTATACCAAAAGAAAGGTGTCGAATCCTCCTTTCTACCTTGCTGTTAAACAGTATTTTAATGATTGTTCACTATAATTACTCGAAATTACAGACTATGGATATATATGGCAAAAAAACGACTGGCAGTAGCTTTTACGGGACCATCGAACAGCGGAAAGACGACGCTGATCTTGAAAGTGGCGCGTAAATTGATCCATGAGCATGGCAAAGAGGTCGCGATCGTAAAGAACGACCCCAAAGACAAGGCTAGGTTCGATGTCGCAGGAAAAGACAGCTACAAGTTCTCTGATACCGGTGCGGAAGTGATCGTGACATCACCGACACGCACCACCCTCTTCTCCCACCGCCATAAAGAGCTTGATGATATCGTCAAGCTCTTCGGTGATTTTGACATCTTACTGGTCGAAGGGCTCAAGAACCTTCCGCTTCCACGCATCAGCATCTTTCGCGACCAGTTAGACCCCGACTACTTTCCTTACATGAACGCATTGGCTATAGACCATACCATCGATCCCTCCAAGTATGAGCTGCCTAAAGACATCACGGTACTTGACCTAAACTGCGCCGACGATGTGATAGAGTGGATAATAAACAATGCAAAGGCTATCTAGATGACATCACTTGCAAATATTTTTCAGGCTATTGAGAACTCTGCTCTTCGGATCAGAGACGCCATCACCAACGAAGACACGGATTACTCCTCTCAGTCTAATCAGTCCGGTGAGATCCAGCTGAAGCTCGATATCCTCAGTGACCTTATCATAGCCGAGGAGTTTTCCAATCTTCCCGAAGTCAAGTCGATCGCCAGTGAGGAGAAGGACGAGGAAGAGGTCTTGCATGAAGATGGAGAGTTCCTTGTCGCATACGATCCACTTGATGGTTCAAGCCTTATCAACGTGAACCTCAGTGTCGGCTCTATCTTTGGTATTTACAGAGGTGGCTGGAGTGCAGAGAAGATGGTCGCTTCTGTCTATATAGTCTATGGACCGAGGACTGAGATGGTGATAGCCTATAAGAGCCAGGTACGTCACTATATCTATCGTCACGGACGCTTTAAAGAGCTTGAGCAGATCAAGATCGGAAAACGCGGTAACCTGAACGCACCGGGCGGTACTCAGCAGAACTGGACCAAACACCATAAAGCGATGGTAGATAGCCTTTTCAATGATGGTTATCGTCTGCGTTACTCTGGCGGCATGGTCCCCGACCTGCACCAGATCTTGCTAAAAGGCGGCGGACTTTTCAGTTATCCGGCGACTTCAGACAGACCAGACGGCAAGCTTCGAAAACTTTTTGAGGTCTTTCCTTTTGCCTTTGTCTATGAGATGGCAGGCGGTGCAGCGATCGCTGAGAACGGTGGACGCCTGATGGAGCTGCCATGTAATGATCCGCATGAGACATCACCATGTTTCTTCGGTTCTGAGTATGAGATCGGTCGTGTAAAAGATGCCTACGGAATCAACTGAGGTCTTTGAACAGCGCCTTGATGCAGCGATGCAAAAGCTTCGGGAGTGCCAAAAAGAGAAGCAGCTAAAGAGCTGCAGTAAATGTGAGCAGTACATCGGCTGCGAGATACGAAGAGCGTACGTACAGTCTGTCTATGACAGCATGTCCAAAGGTGAGACCGGCGGATTTGAATTTTAATCTTGAGAGTGAGAAGAATCAAAGAATGAGCAACTATATAACTACCCCGATCTATTATGTCAACGGCGAAGCACACATCGGTCACGCCTACACTACTTTTATAGCCGACACTATGGCCCGTTTTTCACGTCTACGTGGTGAAGATACCTATTTTCTGACAGGTACAGATGAACATGGACAGAAGATCGAGGAGTCAGCTAAAAAGAATGGCCGCTCGACAAAAGAGTTCGCTGATGAGATATCTGAGTCTTTCAAGAGATTGTGGGATGATTTTGGTATCAGTTACGATCAGTTCATACGCACGACGGATGAGAAGCATAAAGCAGGTGTCCAGAACGCGTTTATGA
>JAUWRZ010000163.1 GCA_030610325.1 Sulfurimonadaceae bacterium
CCTTCCGGTATGGGAGAGAGTCGCTCAAAATGATCGTTGAGCTTTATGACATCAAGGTCCATCGCGCTGGCAAGTTGACGCAAGAAGACATAGGTGGTCTCTCCGGGGATCAACGTCACATCCTTCATCGCTGCCTTCTCGTGTGTGATCTTATAGATGAGATCTGCATGCGCAAGCGGCTTGTCACCGACAGAGATCCACCCCTGCTGAGGCATACCGGCAAATATCAAAAAGTAACCGTCAAGAGGTGATACGTCGACCTCTTTGTAAGCAAGGTATGTTATTATGTGTTTGATTGATCCCTGCGGGATATAGAGTACTTTTGATGTCGTGACAGGGAGGTTCAGATAATAGATGAGTGATATTGCCATTATCAAGATCATCTCAAAGGTCCATGTCGCTATTGTCACTGTTCTCTCTATCATCGGCTTGACTTCTCTACTGATTTTTTTGGCACTACAAGAAGGTATTATAGTCGAGCGTTTACTGCTGCCCGGTTTTAAGATCGAGCAATTATACATAAAATGGAATGAAAAGCTCTCATTGACCGCTAATGAGATCATCATTACCAAAAGTAACAGTGAACCGCATGACGAGTTTGATCCCGATCTGGTCCGCAAGCTCTTTGGAAGTATCAAGTACTTTGAAGCATGGATAGAGCGTATCGCCATCGATAAGATGCTGATCGACGACAATGATGTAACGTTTAGTTACACACATGGTGAAGATGCCACTATCACACTGGACTCTCCCACATTTAAAGCTGATGCCAGGCTGACATGGGATGAGCCCTACTTCCTGGCCGACCTGACACTCCTGGACATCCAACGTGATATCGAGATCAAGGGGACATCGGTAGTGGACCTTGACCAGCTTATCTCCTACTCCACACTAAACATCATCCCTGCCAAAGCAGCCGATCTGACACTCTATCTCGAAGCTGATCGTGAAGCACTCTCCTTTGCTACTGTCTCAAACGACCCGATCACAGATCTGCGCCCGATCGTCGATCTCTTCGGTCTACACGAACTGGTGACTCCTTGGATAGTCGACTACAGCTTTGGAAGTACGCTTGAGCTGCACAGCCTCACCGGCAATATGCGCTATGATGACCCCGGTCAGCTTATGGATACGCTCTACGCCCATGCTACCTATAAGGACTTTATCTATAAGTTCCAATCAGGGCTCCCGCCCATAATGACCTCTCACACCGAGTTCATCTTTAAAGAGGGAGTCCTCGACATCCTGCCGAGAAACTCCTACTACCGTGATCATCGCATGCAGGATAGTTGGCTAAATATCGACTTCAACCCCAAACGCGGGCCAGTCCTTAATGCCTACATCACCACCACGACACAGTTTGACCAGGAGCTTGTGGACCTGCTTGAGTACTTTAAGATCCCACTTCCTTTTGTACAGTCAAAAGGGACGATGGATGCTGACCTTACCCTGAACATACCTCTGCTGGATGTAAAACACCTCCAGGCAAATGGTACATTTGCCATCAAAAAGGGAGAAGTGGACTATGAGGGCATACCGTTAAAGATAACAGACTCTGCGATCACTATACACAACAGTAGCGTAAAAGTCGACAAAGTGGATGTAAGCTATGAAGAGATGCTCCACGCCTCTGCAAAAGGGGTGATGGATTTTGGAAAAAGCAGGACCGACCTTAAGATCAAAGTAGAGAAAGCAGCTTTTGAGATGGGAGAGTCACGACTATCACTTGATAACAAGACAGCCCAGTTGACGATCGACTACAAGCTCTCATCAAAAGCCGAGACCGTAGCACTGAGCGCCTCCAGATGGAGTGCAGATGAGAAGGTCATTGAGATAAAGCCCTTCACTGCCCCTTTTGTGTTCGATACCGCTTCGATCATCCTCTCCAAAGTCACAGCATCACTCGATGAGATGGCTACAGTAGCTATCAGCGGTCCCATTCACCTAAAAGAGCAAAAAGTCGCTCTCAACATAGATGTCCTCGACTTCAAGCACAATGGCTTCACGCTTGATCAGAAACGTTTTCCTCTCTCTATTGAGTACGATGAAGGGCTTACCATCGACTCACATCATGAAGTCAACTGGGACCTTGATGGTACACCGATCACCGTCGGCCCATCAAGTCTGAGCGTCGATAGTGACCTACTTAAAGTCGATAACAATGGTTTCGTGATCGCAAACATCCTCGAAAGCAGAGTCGATGGGAGCTATGACTACAATACTAAGCAGGGCCGATTCTACCTGCATGACCTTATGCTCTCAGATGAGTATGCCGGTGATCTCTTCTACTCAAGTGAGGTGATACCGATAGATATGGTCCTTGGTAGACAAGACACCTATATCACCATCGCTTTGCTCGGTCTTTATTTCGAGACTGAACTCGATGGATGGAGACTCTCGATCTCAGATCTCAAACGGCTGGCAGAGCACTCTGAACTTATGCAGAGCCAGAACCTGGTCAGTGGTAAGCTAAGCATTAAGAAGAGAGCATCCAAGCCCTATCAGTTCAAAGGAAAAGTCGATTATCCTTACCCTCTTTTAGTCAAAGATGATGTACCGGTGAACAACATCACTTTTACCGGTACGCACAAAGACGGGGTGACCGATATAGACCTTCTCGAACAGGTCAATATACGCATCGGAAATGATATCAATATAAGCTCTGAAGGCATCGGATACGATATAGCATCTATCAGTGCCTACATCCAAGACCATAACGGTGACGCTTCTTCCAACACTGACTTCCCTGAGATCTCCATGATCGCCAATAACAGCTATCTCTACTTCTCAGACAAATCAAAAGCTCTTGCAGATACGATCACGCTGGATATGCACCAAAAGAGTCTTACAGCCAGTCTCATCTATAAGGATGGTGTCGCCATCTTTGAGTTTAAAGATGGTAGCTTCTATGCAGATGGGCAACTGTTCGACGATATGTTCATGACGACTCTCTTCCCAGCATCGAACTATGAGGGTGGGCACATGCTTTTCAATGTCAATGGCACACTTGAGCATGCAGATGGGATCGTATATCTGGAGAACACGATCTTAAAAGACTATAAGGCCCTCAACAACATCCTCGCCTTTATCAACACGGTACCTTCGCTTGTCACTTTCTCACTGCCCTCTTATGCGACAAAAGGCATAGAGGTCTCAGAAGCTTACGCAAACTTCACCTATAAAGATGAGAAGGTCTATTTCAACACCATCAAGTTTGACTCTCCGGAGATGAAGATCATCGGTAACGGGATCACTGACTATCCCAATAACACCGTAGATATGAATATGACGTTCAAGACCGATCTTGGCAGTTCTATCAGTAAGATCCCACTTGTGGGCTACCTGATCTTGGGTGAGGACGGTTCGATCGCCACCTCGTTTAAAGTCACAGGTGAGCTCGATGATCCTGAAGTAGAGACTCAGACCGTCCAAGACATCGTCGTCGCACCCTTCAACATCATCAAACGAGCCGTCACCCTGCCGTTTTGGATCTTTGATAGTGATTGATAAGACCATGGCAGGGAACGGGGTCACGATGGTTCATCTTTCGGAGCGAAGCGATAAAGTGAAGCTTTGACCCCATGATGTCAGCAGCCCAATCGCTAAGGCCATTATAAAAGCTAAAACCTGCCCTTGCTCCCAAGTGGAACTTCTCTTGCTCCCAAATTTTATTTGGTAGTATATACCTCGGTCTATGCAGCATATATATTGATCGAGTAGTGTTTGGACTGTAGTCTGCATCACCAAGTGGAACTTGGGGACGAGGGAAGTAAAACTTGAGGAGCGAGGGAGGGAAAGAGGAGACTTCGGAGCAAGCGATCTACTGTTGATCCATGGATTCTGGTATCTATATGATATAGTGTTCCTTCAATCAATAGTTAGCATGAGGAGTAACAAATATGTCAAATATAAAGACTTATTCTTTAATAACTCTATGCGTACTATTTTGGTCTGTGAATTTCATAATCGGTAGATTTGTAAAAGATGATATAACACCTTTGGAATTATCTTTTTTTAGATGGTCTTTTGTTTTTTTGATGATAGCTCCAATCTTAATAATAAGACATAAAAACATACTTGATTCCCTAAAACAAAATTTTAAAATATTGACTATATTAGCAATACTTGGGATCACAGCATTTAATACTCTATTGTATTTTGGGTTAACAGCTACGACTTCTACAAATGCATTGATCATAAACTCAACTGTACCGATCTTGGTACTTCTCATGTCATACATCATTTTAAAACAGAAGATGGATCTATATCAGACTATAGGTATTATCTTATCAACTTTAGGTGTACTGTTTTTAATACTAAAAGCTGATATCTCAAACATATTTATCTTAGAGTTCGATCAAGGAGATATCCTCATAGTCATATCTTCAATAGCTTGGGCTTTGTATTCGGTTTTAGTAAAATTTAAACCAAAAGATCTAAATGATCTTGAATATTTTGCCACCATTGTCACCATTGGTCTTATACTATTGTTACCATTTTATCTATATCAAGGGTATTCGATTCAAAAAGAGTTAGAAGTCTTAAAAAATAACTATTTGATCTTTTTATATGTATCTATCTTTGCATCAATAGCATCATATTATTTATGGCATTATGGGATAGATAAGATCGGTGCGTCCAAAACAGCACAATTCACTCATCTAATGCCAATATTTGGTATTGTCCTAGCTACGATATTTTTAAAAGAGACTTTAGAGACTTATCATCTCTTAGGTGCTATTTTGATTGCTTTTGGCATATATTTGTCTCTGTTTTATAAAAGAGGTGTAGAAGTAGTTTAGACAGTTAAATGCTTACAAGACCTTGCAGTGGAATAGTTGACCCTACAGGCACAACTGTTTTCAAGTCAAACGTTATCTTCCAATTTGACATTGTGCGCACATTGTATTACAATCAAGATATGGAATTTATATACGATGAAAAGAAGGATCAGGTCTTATTCGAGACAAGAGGAATAACTTTTGAGCAAGCGATCGAGATCATCTCTGAGAACGGTGTCTTACTTGATTTTCAACATCCAAATACTAAAGAGTATCCCAATCAAAGATTGATGGTGATTGCTATCGATGACTACCCCCACTGTATTCCTTATGTCATTGACGGTGACAGATTTGTTTTAAAGACGATCTTCAAAGATAGAAGATTTAAATATTTGCTGGAGGAAAAGAATGAAAAATAATCATATTGATAGTGAAGAACAAGAGCTAATGAGATCTTTAGACGGCATAGATCTGACCAAAATAAGCACTGATAAAGAAAATAGCAGATCTCTTCAAAAAGCAGCAAAAGCATTTGTAAAAAAAGAAGAGACAAAGATGAATATCAGGATCTCTTCCAATGAACTTGATAAGATCAAGGCAAGAGCAGAGCAAGAGGGACTAAAATATCAGACCTTTATAAAAAGTATTTTACATAAATATATCACTGGTCAACTTGTAGAAGAAAAACACACATCTGCCTCATAAAGATGACAAGTAAGCATTAGAAGCGAGAGAGAAGAGCTACCTACTCGTTTCTCAGCACCGCATAATCATCCAGGATGAGTATCTTTATACACTCTTTAGATACATAGAACAAAACCCCATCGAAGCCAAGATGACAGAGA
>JAUWRZ010000473.1 GCA_030610325.1 Sulfurimonadaceae bacterium
ACCAACTTGAGAGCTGACCCGTTTGAGAGTGCACAGAAGGACTCATCTTTATATACTCGGTGGTATGCAGATAACATGTGGATGATGGTCCCTGCACAAGGGTTCGTTCAGGAATTCCTTGGTTCGATAGAAGGGTATCCTTTCCAGGCAGGTAGCTCATTAAGTGCCGGTAACATAGGATACAGTACACTTGAACTGCAAAAAGCTAAAGGAAGTCTAAAAAGACTTCTTGATGTCTCGGTGCACAACTGACTACTACCATCTTGACCACTTCAAAGGCTTCTGCCTTTGAAGTCTTAACCATAATGTCTCAGACCTTATATTTAAGACTTCATCTAAGGGAACACCATGCACCGTATACTCTTCTCATTACTCTTACTTCTTTCACTCTTACAAGCAGAAGAGACTCTCGCTTCCTGGAATGACGGTAGATCTAAAAACAGTGTCATCACTTACGTCACTTCTGTGACAGACCCTAAAAGTCCAGACTTTATCCCTGCTGTAGACCGCATAGCTGTGTTCGATAACGATGGGACATTGTGGTCTGAACAACCTGCCTATTTTCAACTCTTCTTTGCGATGGACAGAGTCAAAAGCTTAGCACCCCAACACCCGGAGTGGAAAACGACACAACCATTTAAAGCAGTGCTTGAAGACGATATGAAAGCATTGATGGCAGGGGGGACGAAAGGTCTTTTGGAGATGGTCGTGGCAACACATACCGGTATGACAGATGAAGAGTTTGATGCCATTGTCATAGAGTGGATAAACAGGGCGAAACACCCACGTTTTGACCGTCTCTATAAAGATCTGGTCTACCAACCAATGCTGGAACTTTTAACGTACCTGCGTGCCAATGGGTTTAAGACCTTCATCGTCTCTGGTGGTGGTATAGACTTTATGCGTCCATTTGTGTCTGAAGTCTATGGTATCCCTTCAGAACAGATCGTAGGTTCTATGATCGAAGTGGCATATGAGAACAAACAGATCGTAAGAAGACCAAAGCTTGTCTCGTTAGATGATGGAGATGTGAAACCTGTCAATATCCACTACCATATAGGTAAACATCCTGTTGCATCTTTTGGTAACTCAGATGGTGACTTTGCGATGATGGAGTACACTGAAGCGAACAAAAAGTACAAGACCCTACAACTTTATGTCCATCACACAGATGAAAAAAGAGAGTGGGCTTATGATAGGAAGTCTCATATAGGTAAGTTTGACAAAGGTCTAGACTATGCAAACGAGCACAATTGGACTGTTGTCGATATGAAAGAGGATTGGAAGGTCGTCTATCCATTTGAACTGGAGAAGTAAGATGTATAAAGCGATACTATTGATGTCAGGTCTGTTGATGATGCTTGGCGGATGTGCAGCACTGACGCCAAGTGAGATCGAACAGAAGCAAGAGACACTTGACACTATGGCAGCAAAAGCGATCGAAGGCCTCATCAAAGAGGACCCTGCCTTACAGGCGGAGCTTGATAAAGCGGTCGGTTACGCTGTTGCCAATATGAAAGTGACGAAAGTCCCTGTCGTCGGTGCCGGTGGTGGTGAAGGGGTCCTTGTCGATGCCAAGACACAAGAGCGCCGCTACTTTACTGTCAGCCGTTTCGACATCGGCGGCGGATGGGGTGTACGTTCCTATAAAGCACTGATGATCATCCACTCTGAGAAGGTCTTGGAAGAGTTTAAAGGCGGATCATGGACGTTTGAGGCGGGTGCCGAAGCTTCGGCAGGTACAGCGGCGGCTGAAGGAGGCTCGGGAGCTTTAAATCAGGATATCACGATGCATCTCCTGGCTGATGGCGGAGCTTCTGCGACAGTGACGGCCCGTGTCATCCATGCGAGCATAGATGATGCGTTGACCTATATGCCTTCTGAGAAGGATAGCATGAGATGACAATATTAGAACAGATAGATGAGCTTAAAAAGCAGATGAACCGCTCTATCATCGGTCAAGAGCATATAGTCGAGCGTCTTATCATCGGACTGCTCTCTAATGGTAACCTTCTGGTCGAAGGACTTCCCGGTCTGGCTAAGACACGCGCGGTCAAAAGCATGGCAAATGCCATCGAGTCTGATTTCTCGCGGATCCAGTTCACACCGGACCTACTGCCCTCTGATGTCACGGGAAGTGAGAACATGTATGATGAGAACGGCAGTTATGTGTTTCGGTTTGAACCTGGACCGATCTTTGGGAATATCATCCTCGCCGATGAGATCAACCGTGCACC
>JAUWRZ010000479.1 GCA_030610325.1 Sulfurimonadaceae bacterium
GTTGACTCATCCCACATGGAGATGAAGTTTACCAGTGTCTTTTTGTCAGCGGTAAGTAAGCCGGGGATGAACTTTGAATGCATTTATAGTTGCCTTTGTCCTAAAAGAATATCATGGCCATTTTTACGCTGAAGTCATATACCATATGCCTATACAGCGCCATGTTATTGCGGTGAATGCGAATACTATATCATCTTATATATTATTTATGGTTTTTTACTTGCTTTCTTTAAGCCACACATCACTGTGGTTTATGGACTTACAGAACTTCATGATTTGCAAAGAACATTGAACTTGCATCAGTACAAAACCCAAATAACCAGATAGGTATTCTATGCCCTGTCCCGATCTCGATCCCATCGATGACTAGATAAGAGTCTTTAATATCCTTGATCTGCGAAAAGCTTTTTGATTCGCCACCAACTTCCAGAGTATACTTATCATCAACTAGAAAGTCACCAGCCTTTGGATAGCTTAGATCGTGGATCTGACTAAGTTGATTGGCTACAAACTGTTCTCTGATCGTCCCAGTCTCGCTATTATGACAATAGGTAAAACTCAGATTCGTATTATGTAGGTAGACTTTCTCCGGTTTTGTAAATATCGCATCACCTTTGGTTTTTGACTTGACCATCTTGATGATTGAACCCGCCTCGAGATAATGTAGATAATTATAAAGTGTATTACGATTGATCTCTATTTTTGTTGCAAGCTTTGAGATGTTCAGCTCATAAGGCTTGGAACTGCAAAGCAACGATACGAGTTTTTTCAACTTGAAAATATTTTTCGGTTCGATATTGAACACATAGGGTAGGTCTGTTTCTATCACCAGATTAATGATCTCTGCTAACTTGTTTCTATAGGTAGCTGGGTTCTGCTTATAAAAAGGGTAGAAGCCATGTCTCAAATATTTGTCATAAAACTCATATGGCTTCAGAGTATTGTTTATCTCCAAAGCGATATTTGTATGATCTGACAGGATCTCTTCTAAAGTATATTTTGGAAGGCTTAGACCGGTCTCAAGTTCACAGAACTCTCTAAAGCTCATACCGTTGATACGGTACAGAACGGCCCTTCTACTAAGATCGGCTTTTGCATGCTCCAGTCTTAAAGCAGATGAACCGGAAAAGATCACTTTCATCTCAAACGTATCATAGATCGATTTTAACTCTTTTTCAAAATTCTCATATTTATGCACTTCATCGATGACCAATATTTTTCCGCCACGCTTATTAAACTCTTTAGCTATCTCATATAATGAATATCCGATGACATCCACATGATCGGCACTGAAATATAGTTTTTTTTCAAAAGGGATGTCCAGCTCTTTTAAATACTGTAGTAAAAAAGTTGTTTTACCAGAACCACGTGGGCCGAGTATCCCGATTAGCTTATCGTCAAAATCAACATACTCATGCATATAACGTTTGTATGTCGCTGTTGTAAGTCTAAGTGTATTAAGGAAATTGTCTAATAGATTATCGATCATAATAGTCCTATTGCTTAATGTATTATACAATTATACATATATTATGTTTAATATACTCATGATATTCTAAATTGATGTATTTGACTGAATCTTGAAAAGTGATTCACCTCTGTAGGTAGAGATCATACAGGAAGGTCAGGATAATGGTCTTGTAAGCACGGAAGGACTATTTGATTCGATATCCCTTGCCTTGGACACCCTTGATGATATCAGTCGGTAACTCTTTACACAGTCTCCAGACAAGAGTACGGACACTGTTCTCTGTCACCTCTTCATCCTCCTCCCAGATGTAGCGTTCGATCTCATCAAGAGTGACGGTGAGTCCTGCATTGGATGCAAGCAGTCGGAGTAGGGCGTTCTCATTCACAGTGAGATGAAGCTTATCGTCATGATAGTATGTTGCACAATCTTTGTCACTGTAGTGATACCCCTCTCCAAAGTCTTCTACTGCGTGGCCCCAAGTCCTATCTCTATAGTCTTGGACTTTGAGCACTTCTATCTCTTGTTCCAGTTGTCGTATTAAGAGTCGCTGCTGTATATGATGATGTGACCACTGTAGAGCAAGCTCCAGAGTCATATGGAGTCCATCTGTTTTTGGATCGACAAGTAGAGTATGGATGTATGGTCTTTTACACAGGTCTATGAGCCTCTGATCGGCTTTGTCTGCGATGAGTATCA
>JAUWRZ010000231.1 GCA_030610325.1 Sulfurimonadaceae bacterium
AAGCCCTGTTCTTCTCAATAAGTCTTGTCGCTTTCGTACCATAAAACGCGGTTTGGATGATGAGGCCAAGTTCGGCGACGCTGATACCATAGGAGGCCATGACAGGACGGTCAAACTCCATGATGAGTTGTGGAAGGTCTGTCTGGTCCTCTACCATGACATCAACAGTACCTTCAACATCTTCGACGACGTGTTTTATCTTCTTTGCTATAGCACGCTGTTTAGCGATATCTTCTCCAAACACCTTGATAGCGATCGCCGCTTTTGAACCAGAGAGCATATGGTCTATTCGATGTGAGATAGGTTGACCAATGGAGATATTGACTCCCGAGACCGTAGCTAACTCTTCTCTCAACTCCTTTAAAAAAGCCTCTTTTGAACGATCTTTCATGCTAAGGGTCACCTCTATTTCCGAAGAGTGAACACCCTGGGCATGAGGGTCGAGTTCAGCACGTCCAGTCCTTCGTGTGACAGAGAGGACCTCTTCAACTCCCATCAACACGCTCTCTACACTGCTTCCCAGTCTGTCAGACTCTTCCAGGGCGGTCCCGGGCAGAGATACGACTGCTACTGTCAGACTTCCTTCATTGAACTCAGGGAGAAACGATCTGCCTGCACTGAGAAGAAAGAATCCTGCGACGATAAACAGCGCTCCAAAACCGATGACAAGTGTCTTCCAACGGTGAACAGTGACTTTAAGTATCGCTTCATATGATCTGTTTAGTACCAATAGAAGATACGAAGTCTCATGTACATCTTTTGAGCCGACTTTCAGAAAATAGTAACTCAGCACAGGCGTGATCGTTATGGCGACTATCAAAGAAGCCACCAGTGCACTGATATAAGCCATGCCTAACGGAGCCAGAAGCCTTCCCTCCATCCCCTCTAGGAAAAAAAGCGGTACAAAGACAAGCAAGATGATCATCGTCGCAAAGACAATAGAACCCTGGATCTCAAACGTAGCGTCAGATACCACCTTCAAGCGGCTGAATTGCTTCGAGGCCTCTTTTTTACTGTTTTGTTGCAGTCGTCTGATGATGTTCTCGACAACGATGATGGCATCATCTACCAATACCCCCAGAGCGATAGCCATGCCGCCAAGGGTCATCGTGTTGATCGTGATATCCAAAGCATTGAGTAAGAATATGGTCGAAAAGAGTGACAAAGGAATAGCCACAAGGGTGATAAGCGTAGCTCTGATACTCAATAAAAACAGCAGTACGATGACAATGACCAAGATGGCACCATCACGTAACGCGTTAGAGAGGTTATTGATGGCTGTCTCAATAAACAGGGACTGCTTGAAGAGATCTTTCTCTATCTTCATCCCTTCGGGGATATTGGATTGGAGCTCATCGATACGGGCTTCTATCTTATGCGTCAGTTCGATAGTATTGACACCAGTCTGTTTCAAGATGGCCATGACGACAGCTTCATTACCGTTATAAGAACCATTTCCACGTTTAACAGCAGAACCGATACGGACATCGGCGACATCAGCGATACGGACAGGGTCCCCATGCCGGAGAGTGACGACTGTCTCAGAGATATCTTCAACACTGCTCAACCGGCCAATACCCCGGATCATATACTCTTGTGAGTTTTGGACATAATGACCCGCGGAAGTATTCTGATTTGACTGCTTGATAGCGCTAAGTATCTCATCTACCTGCAGATCATAAGCGATAAGTCTCTCAGGCCTGATGAGCACCTGGTACTGCTTTGTATCACCGCCGATAGGAATGATGTCCGAGATACCCGGTATGGAGAGCAGATGTTGACGCACGTCCCAGTCTGCGACACTTTTAAGTTCCACTGCCGAATGAAGATCCGAATGCAGTGCGATAAACATGATCTCACCCATGATAGAAGAGATCGGTGCCAATACCGGCGAGCTGATGTCTTGAGGCAGGTTCTCTTTAATACGCTGTATCTTCTCTGTGA
Source organism: Sulfurimonadaceae bacterium (assembly GCA_030610325.1). Classification (GTDB taxonomy): domain Bacteria; phylum Campylobacterota; class Campylobacteria; order Campylobacterales; family Sulfurimonadaceae; genus BB26. The sequence continues at coordinate 1,945 of JAUWRZ010000231.1, forward strand.
CCAACTGACGAGCACGGTAGATGTCTGTTCCCCAGTCGAACTCAGCATAGACGATGGAGATGCCACTGAAAGAGTTTGAGCGGATACGTCGAAGCCCGGAAAGGCCGTTGAGCCCATTTTCGACCACTAAAGTGATGAGCTGCTCTATCTCGATGGGTGTCATCGCTCCGGCTTCAGTCATCACCGTGACAGTGGGTGCGGTCAAGTCTGGAAAGATATCGACTTCTGATTTGCGAAGTTCCAAGACACCGAAGATCAGCACTGACACTCCCAATGCCAAGACGATCAGACGCTTTTGTAAAGACCAAAGGATCATCTTCTCTAACATACTGAGTCCTTAATGACCATGGCCATGGCCTACTGCTGCAGGTGACACCACCGACAAGAGGATCTGGTAAGCGCCCTTAGAGACGATGCGTTCACCTTCGCTCACACCTGAAAGCACTTCGATATGACCGGAATCACTCAGACCCGTCTGTACATCACGACGTTCAAGGCTCTCCCCTCCTACCTGGACATAGACGACATGACGTCCATTGTCATTGACAATAGAGCTTTTTGGAATAGCTAGCGCTTCGACTACTTTGCCCGTATAGGCTTTTGCGGCATAGACTGCCCCCGGACTTAAGCGAGAAGATGCATTGTCGATCTCAAACAGTAGTGAAGCAGTGCGTGTCTTAGGATCAATAAACTTATTGAAATAGATGGTCTTTGCATCTTCTCCTACAGTAAAAAGAAGAGGAGTGTCAGTAAGCTGTAGCTCCACACCTAACGGGCTGCCTATTTTAGGGATGTCATTCTGAGGGATGTTGATATTAAGCCAGAGCATGTCAGAGTCTGCAATATGGACGATAGGATCACCCTCTTTGACATAGGCACCAGGTATCACAAACTGTCTGAGTACATCACCGTCTATTGGACTTCTTAAAGCAACACCCATCTGCTCATCATGGCTCATATCTAACTGGTTCAATCTCTGCTCGATATTGACAAGTCGTGCTTTAGCCATCTCATACTCTTGCTCAGCGACAATAAGGCGTTTATGCGAGACTGCGCCTTTTGCTTTAAGCTGCTGTAGTCGTTCGTTCTCTTTTCTCTTCAGATTAAGGTATGTACTCGCTTTTTTACGTTCAAACCTAAGGGTCGAGATATCCTCTTTTTGTCCCAGTAGTGGCACGATATAGGCTACTGGCCTGTTTTTCTTCACCTGCGTACCTATCGTTGTCTTGCTCCCAAGGGTGATGATGCCAGATACCGGAGCACTTAAGAGATACTCGTTATTACTGGGGAGCTCAACCTTGGCAAAGGTAGATACCGATTCACGTAAAACATGTCTCTTGACGACCTCTGTCGCATAGTCCACCTTCCACTGCTGCTCTTTAAGATAACTGATGGCATCATCATCTTCCTCATGGCTGGCTGGCGGCACCTGCTTTATCTCCTCATAGACTTTAAAGGTCCCCAGCTTATGGGTCACTTTGTTGCCATCATACTCGACGGAGATAGACAACTGGGCATTGCCACTTTGTGTTGGTATGGCAACGGGTTTAAAGATGCCTTCAAACGCAGGTGCATCGACACTAAAACACTCTTTTTTCTGATCATCAAAGAGAAGGCAGGCATCTACACGACCCTTTTTAAAGGCTTTAAATGTGTCCATATGGGTAAAGTGAGCTAAAAAAGTAGAGGGTTCATCGAGGACAAAAGGGTCAAACTCGACAAACAGCTCTGTATGCTCACTGTGATCAGTGATGACGATAGGATCAGGTTCCACTATCTCATCCTCTACGACTGATGGCTTCTCTTCACCACAGGCACTAAAGAGAAGCAATATTAGTATTGCGGGTAAATATAGTCTGTTCATCTGTTCTCCTTTAATAAGTCGATCGAGGCTGCATCGCATAACTGTAACCAGTAACGGTCATGTTGTGAGACTAAGGCCTGATAGTCAAGTTGGCTTTGAAAATAGAGTGTCTGAGCATCCAAAAGTTCAAGCAGGCTCTTCTCACCAAGCTCAAATGAGATCATACTGATCTCATAATACTTCTTTGATGGCTCCAGCAGGTCCCTCTTGTACGCTTTTGACTGTCGTGAGGCATTGTCATAAAGCGTATGGTGACTTCTCACATCTCGTTGAAGCAGATATAAGATCTCTTCTGCTTTGATATCTCTTTTTTGGACCTTGACATCCTGTATCTCGATCTGGGCATCTTTTCTGTCCCATAACGGCAGTGACATACGCAGACCAAAACCATTACTGTCATTCATATTACTGTTGAGATCGAGTTCACGTTTTGAATAGACATAGAGTTCTGGAGACGCATAGCGTGTCGCTCTTGTCAGGGCGAGCTCTTCTTTGGCTACCTGTAGCTTTGCTTTATGTTGACGATATACCGGACTCGATCCAAGTGCTTCAAGCAGCATCTCCATAGAGTACTCTCTGGACTTGATACTATCTTCTTGGAGTATGACCTCACCATCGACATCAAG
>JAUWRZ010000494.1 GCA_030610325.1 Sulfurimonadaceae bacterium
AGGTCTGAAAGATAGCTGCTAGTGCGACGACATCCTTTCCTTCAGAACGATCGACGTAGAGCGACGTCCTTCCCACTCCAAAATCCGCTCTTGTACTAAGTACTTCATCGACCACATCAAGACCATGGTCATACTCTTTTATCGTCACATCCAGACCCGCATCACGATAGTAACCCTTCTCTTTTGCCATATAGTACCCGGCAAATTGAAACTGATGCTTCCACTGCAGCTGGAGAGAGACCTGCTCATCTGCAAAAAGCGTCATGCACAGAAGCAGACTCAAGATCAGTGTCTTATATGACATCTCTGCATCCTTTCATCATCAGTCCATCAAAAACGGTACTTAAGCATCAGCTGCCACACATTCGTATGCGCACTCGTGCCATTGTTGTTATGGTCATAATAGAGCCACTCCGTTCCTGCATAGAGGTCATCTATCTTTGTGACAAAGGAGCCTACATCCCAAAGCAGCTGATTTTGTGTGTTGACAGTACGGGAGGTGACATCGATAAAACCTTCAAGATGCAGGTGAAACAGCTCCGTCGTCTGATACGCAGCCGTGACCTGAAAGGTATCGTTTGCGATGTTCTCAGACTTCCAGTAGACGTTGAGTGTCGTAAACGCAAAGCCTGGGACACGGATATCAGTCCCCAATCCCAGAAGCAGTGCCTGATAGTCATTACCCTGGTTTATCTGTGTCGCCAGATAGAAGTCGGTAAATATCCCCAGAGACACAGCGGCATCGGTCATCTTGCTAAAAGAGAAGCGCGGAGCTATCTCTGAGTAGAGCTCAAAAGAGGTGTTACCATCAAGCTTCTTGCCATCCATAAGATCGACAAACATATAGAGATCACCCAATGACCAGGTCCGATAGTGCTCGAAAGTGATGGTACTCTTCTTACCATCGACCGTGTCATAGACAAAAGCATCCCCATTAAAACCATCAGAGTAGAGGAGCTGTATGTTAGTGGCCTCATAGGCCAAAGCGGAGAGACTCAGGCTTATAAAGATGATGATACTACGAGCAAGAAAGATAAAAGGAGTCATCACAGTCCCCGCTTCTCAATGATCTTCGTCAACATCACTATCAGCTCTTCAATACTGACTGGCTTGAGCAGGTAGGCATCACAGAGTAGAAGCTGCTCCGGTGTCGCATCCGGTGAACCTGTCATCGCTGCCACAAAAGTGTCCTCTTCTTTCTCACGTATCCTGGCCATAAGTTCCCAGCCATCCATACCCGGCATCTGTACATCACTCATGATCACATCATAACCACCAAACGCGGCAGACTTCTCCAGTGCCCTTTTACCACTCTCGGCAAAATCCACATGGTCAAAGAACTTTCTCATGAAGATGACTGAGCCCTCCAGGACTTTCACCTCATCATCCACGATCAAGACGGAGAGTCCCTTCACTTTCGCACGTAATCTGGCAAGTTCACTCATCATCGTCCTCCTCTATGGGTGATCTGATCGTAAGACATACTCCTATATCGGCATTTTCGCCTCAATACTTCCATGAAGATATCTTTCGACGAACATTATGTCGATATAGAGTCCAAGACCCCTCCCGCTCGAGACCTCTTTGATCGTAAAACAGGGGTCAAGTATCTTCTCCATATAGCTTTCATCTATCCCTCCCCCTTTATCGGTATACTGACCGTAAAGCAGGTACCCTCTCCACTGTTCGCTACGGTGATAGTCCCGTGCAGATGTTTCTCGATGATGGTCTTGGACATATAAAGCCCAAGTCCCGTACCCGTCTTCTCATCTTTGGTCGAGAAGTAGGGATCGAAGATCTTGCCGATGATCTCCTCATCGATGCCACCGCCATTGTCACAGACAGTCGTGATGAGATCGGCTTCATCATGACTAAACATCACCTCGATATGGCGATTGTCTGGTCTAGACTCGACAAGAGCCTCTTTCGCGTTTTTGAGCAGGTTGATATAGACCTGCAGCAGTTCACGGGAGTAGGTCTTTATCTTGTATCCGTTCTCATTCTTGATGC
>JAUWRZ010000429.1 GCA_030610325.1 Sulfurimonadaceae bacterium
AGACTTCCTATCACAGACTCTTTCTCATTTGCCTTTAAGCCGACCCCGCCGACTACAAAAAAAGGTTTTAGCCTGGCGCAGGTGCTCTGGGATGACGGCAAAGAAGAGAGACTTATTGACATAGTCTCTGTGCATCTGGACTTCTTACGCCAGTCAAAACGTGATGAACAACTTGAAGAGATGCGAGAAAAGCTGTTCTCAAGAGAGAATGAACTCATCATGATGGGTGATTTCAATGCTGATGAGAAAATCGTCCCCAAGTATGCCGATCAAAACCACTACAAAGTCTTTCGACGCAGTTCTAAGACACTAAAGAGCTTCTCAGAAGATCGTATCGACTGGATCTTGATCACGTCTGCTCTGGAGTTTATAGATTATCGTGTCGCAAAAGAGGTCCTCTCTGACCACCGGGCGGTGATCTCACATATTGGGTACTTGAAGCGTGCTCCCGGGCATTGACTTAATGATCATCTAGTGCGATATTCCTAAGACTGACAGCTCTTTGATCATGCTTGATCGTAAACTACTCTATATATCACATACCCTTTAAAAGCTCCTGTTTTGGCAGCGGCATCTTGATGCCGGACTTTTGAAGGGCCTCATAGATATCGATGGCGATGTCGCTTGGTGCCATGATGAGGTTGTCGCTTAGCCAAAAGTAGAGCTTGAACTCAAGGTAGTACTCGCCGAAGGCTAAGAAAGTCGCCATCGGTGCAGGATCTTCCAGGACATCGCTATGGGCTGCTGCTACATCATGCATGATGGCTAACACCTTACGGATGTCGCTGCCTTGATCGACTCTGAAAAGCAGTGTCTTTCGGCGACGCTCATCAGAGAGCGTCCAGTTTGTGATCTCTTTGGCGATAAAGTCGGCATTGGGGATGATCACCTCTGATCCGTCAAAAGTCTTGATGGTACTCGATCGTGTCCCGATGCTCTGAACTGTTCCGGTCGTCTGGTTGATCTCAATAGAGTCACCGATCTGGATAGGGCGTTCAAATACCATTATGAGGCCGGAGATGAAGTTGGCGATGATGTTGCGCAGACCAAAACCTATACCGACTCCCAGTGCCCCGATGACCAGCGTGAACTGTTCAGCAGATATGCCCAGTGAAGAGAGGGCGATGATGGAGCCACTGATGACGATGGTATAGTTCAAGACCGTAGAGATGGCAGTAGGGATGCCCCGGGGAAACCTAAAGCGGGAGAAGAGAAACAGGTGCAAGATGATGTTAGTCAGTTTTACTATAAACCAGGTCCCGGCGACGATGATCAGAAAGTCAAAGACCGACTGAACAGAGATCGTAGTCGTCCCAATGGTCCATGAGTGGGAGAGTACCTGATCTTTAAGCGTGATAAGTAAGTCATCGACACCGATAGATTCGGTCAGGATCAAAAACCACCAGGCAGTCATGACTACTATGATGAAAAGTGTTGCCACTTTTTGGATGTTATTGGCAAACTTCTCTAACATAAAAGAGGCCGAAGCAAGACGTCGACGCAGTAAGATGATGGTGTATCCCGTCAAGATGATGGTAAGGTCATAAAATATCAACGAAGTAAACAGGGAGACGAAGACCCCGAAAGTTATACGCTCAGCCAGGAGCGTTGCACCATACAGTTCCGCGCCCAGCGAGATGACCAGCAGTATGACACCCAAAGCCAGTAGTCCATAGACGGACTTTAAGATAAATGGTCTGACCACAGTGTCTAAGACCCTATTACGGATCAAAGAGACCATAAAGAGTGTCAGGCTCAAAGTAAGCAGCAGACTAAAGACCCTTCCGTCGACTTCAAGACCTGTAGCGTTCTCTTCGATGATGAAAAGCAGGTAGAGTGCAAAATAGAGATAAAAGTGTTTAAGCACATCTTTGGTGACCAGTGTCTGAAAGACCCTAAATACCGGGATGATCCAAAGCAGCACCTGAAGGTATTTGGCATTTTCGGGGACATCGGTAAAGATGAAGACATTGAGAAAGAGTATCAAAAGTAGCGATGTCGAATAGGGCAGCGTGATATAGCGATACTCTTTCTTATCATAAGAGTCAGTGTAGGTAAAAAGACGTCTTCTTCTGTAAAGATAGTTGAACGAGCCGACAAAGAGCACTATGACTGTAGAGAAGAGTGCCAAGGTCAGCAGCCTGTTGGGCTTGTCCTGATAATAGATGATAGATGCGTTCATCTTTTCGATGATGGAGTGATAGACAGTAGTGATATAGGCGACTGGCGTAAAAGAGCTCTCCGTCAATAGTGTCGTGAGTGGGAGCTCGTTTTGCGAAAAGACATCACTCGACACATGCATTATCGCTGCCTTGGTCTTCTGTACGATCTCTTTAAGTGATACTATTTTTGTGTTGATGATATTTGAATCAGTAAGTAGCAGGTCATAACGCGCTTTAGTCCTGTTCTTCAGCGCTTCGACCTCGATGATCACCGTCGTGATGTGATCGAGGATCGGTTGCGGTGCCAGTTCACTGTTAGCATGGATATGGGTCTGGCTCCAGGTCTTAGAGTACTCCTCAAGTCTCTGTTGAGCCTTGTCAAAGAGATCGATCCGTGCTGTCAACAGCTTGTCCCA
>JAUWRZ010000520.1 GCA_030610325.1 Sulfurimonadaceae bacterium
ACGTTTTTTGCGATGCTTGACAGCCAGTGCGAGGAACAGCAGAGTCAGTGTGCCTTCGATCACGAGTCCACTTAGATGGAACTCACTGCTATTGTAGGTGTCTTGCAGTAGGAAGAAAGCGAACATCCATGCGATGATGAGATGTGCGATAGTGTAAAAGGACATCATATTTCCTTTGTCGGACTATTTTTATATCGACCTATATCGGTGTTTCTCAAACTCCTCTGTCGTGCTCTTCTTGACTAACATATCAAGATTGATTTATTTTCTAATGTGTTAGGGTGTAACGTATTTCTTAAATATCGCAATACGTTAAGGCCTAACAGATTACTATCATGACAAGCTCTACCACAAAGGATAGTCTGCAGGATCTCCACCTTTAGCGTTAGCAAGCCAAGTCGACATGCTACGGATCATTGCCATGTCTGGTGCGTTCCAGGGCATCGGTACCGGCTTGACATCAAAACGCTGCGGCCAGAGAACACACGATGTATCCACTTTGTCAAAACCTACTTCAGGGTGGTCGATATAGACATGGGTGGTAATAGGACGCGTGACCATGAACTCGTCATGATTTCCCCACGGACCCTCCATCAGATGACCACTTTCAACATCATAGGCCTCTTCCATATCATCCACTTTCAAGACCTCTACAAGACCGACCGGGTGGTTGAGCTCGTCACTTTTTAAGACATCGACGATCTGCTGAAGTATGAGATCGTGATCGTAACCATCCGCGACCGTGAGCTCGTGAGTAAGAAGGCAGCCAAAGCCCCCTGAGGCACGAGAAAGGTCATATCCCTTATCATACTCCCCCATCACACTGCAGGGGTCCACCTCTTGATCTGAGAGCGCTTCGTTACATAGATAAGCAAAGAGCCCGGCCTCATTGCTTATCGTACTCATCTCTCTGTGAAACGCGAGCCCGTCATGATGCTGGCTGCCATCTTTCGTCATTGTCGCATAGTGTCCGGTCATGATCGCGCACGGATCGTATTCACCGCCCTTCTCTTTCACGGCTGCCGTCAGATATAGCGTAGCATTGCTCACGGCAGACCCATTGTCACCTGTTCTGTCATAAAGATAGACCCAGACAAGCAGGCCCTTCTCTTCATCCCCATACAGCGGCGTATCGATTATAAAGTATGCATCACGATGATCAAGCTGGTCCCTCTCTTCGAGCAAAGCCTTCCCGCAGTATAGATACAGCGCCTGTTCCAGCTTCACGACCACCGGTGAGAGCCTTCCGTTGGCGCAGTCCTTCCGCAGACTCTTGGCGAACTCAGGATGTCCCTCAAGTCTGTCAACAAACATCTTTGCTATGCCCAGGGTATGCATCTCAGTTATAACGACATCGTATCGGTCTTTCTTAGACAGCCTATCAAAGACGGCCTCAAGCTCCTCTTCGCTCATCGGTATTCCCTCGGAAAAATCCTTTTTGGCCCGGCTTATACTCCTGACAAGCATCAGCATCTTACTTCGTCGACGCATCTCCTTGGGCTGAAATATCCATTCGTCATACTCCAAAAGTTCGTTTTGCTCAAGCACTGATGGACCGATCCTCTGTTTTCTAAACAAATAGCCCAGCTCCAGCTTTGGGGACGGTCCTTTTTTCTTGTAGCGCAGTAAGCCATCGAGCTGATAATCATAAGATCGCATCGAGGAGATGCCGAAAGTCTTACAGGCTTCA
>JAUWRZ010000390.1 GCA_030610325.1 Sulfurimonadaceae bacterium
CCTTTGTCATCAACAACGAGTATATGGATGAGCTTAAGATCAATACGACTATCCAGGAGCTCTCTATTGGGGGCGCGGTGGGTATCCCCTCAGACGAACTGCTCTTAAGAAGTATCTTCAATAAAGCGATCGATGCCTTCTCTACCCAGGAGCAGGCCAAGATAGTCAACAGCTGGATACGGACAAAAAAGGTCTATACACCAGAATATCTCCTGATGGGAGAGCTGGCAGCGATCGCCCTGCTTATCATCCTGGCACTGCTTTACCGACAGCGTTTTTTAAAGCGGCATAATAAGCTCCTTCTAAAAGCAAACGAAAGTATCCTTGAGCAAAAAGAGAAGATAAAAGAGCAAAAGCAGGTCTATGAACTAGTCTTTGACAATACTACAGACGGTCTTCTTATCCTCGATGATGGCATGTTCATCGACTGTAATGATGCTATTGTAAAAGTGTTGAACGCCAAAAGTAAAGATGAGATCCTATCCGCAAGACCATCTCAGTTCTCTCCTAAATATCAGCCAGAAGGCAGTCTCTCTTCTGAACTGTCTGAAAAGATGATAGCATTAGCCTTTAAGAACAGAGGCCACCGTTTTGAGTGGCTCCACACAAAGATCACGGGAGAGGAGTTCTGGTCAGATATCACGCTCACACCTTTTTTTCTAAATGGAAAAGAGCTCCTTTATGTCGTCTGGAGAGATATCTCTGAGGCAAAAGAGCTGGCACTGCAAAACAGCTACCTTAAAGAGCGCATGGAGCTGGCCTTTGATGGCAGCCAGGATGGGCTCTGGGACTGGAACCTCATAGACAACAGCCTCTACTTCTCACCTCGCTGGAAAGAGATGCTTGGCTATAAAGAGGATGAACTTGACAATGATCTTGAGGCATGGAAGTCCCGGGTCCATCCTGATGATCTCGAAGAAGTACTTAGAGAGATCACCCTGACTATCGATGGGGAGAAAGACAATTTTGAGAACAAACACCGACTGCGTCATAAAGATGGGCACTGGGTATGGATCTATGATCGGGGGACTGTACAGTTAAACTCAGACGGAAAGCCCTTTCGGATGATCGGTACCCATACTGATCTTACCACAGAGATCAATCTAAGCAATAAGCTTGCCGAACTCAACAGAGACCTGGAAAAACGTGTCAAATATGAGGTCACTCAAAACCTGAAGAAGGAGGAACTACTCATGCATCAGGCTCGCCTGGCACAGATGGGAGAGATGCTAAATATGATAGCGCACCAGTGGCGTCAACCACTTAGTGCTATCAGTGCTGCTATCAGCACGCTGCAACTCAACAATATGCTAAACCAGTACGACAAGACCCTTTTCAGTACCAAACTTGGGAACATTACGGGATATGTACAGCATCTCAGTCGAACGATAAATGATTTTAGAAGCTTCTTCAAAGAGCATAAGACGATGGAAGAGACAAGCCTTGAAGAGATCGTCAAAAGCACTTTGACCATCACCGCTCCCACACTTCAGGACAAAGGTATCAGCCTGGAGTATGACTTTAATGCGAACATCACTTTCAAGACCTATGTGAACGAGTTTAAACAGGTAGTCTTGAACCTGATAAAGAACGCCGAGGATGCCTTGATAGAGAAACAGACCACAAAGCCGCAGATCACTATCCGGACCTATCTCGAAGGAGATACCTGTAATCTGGAAGTCAGTGATAATGCCGGAGGAGTGATACCAGAGAACCTCAAGTATATCTTTGACCTCTACTTCACTACCAAAGAGAAAGATGGGACAGGTCTTGGTCTCTATATGAGTAAGATGATCATCGAAGATCACTGTCGGGGTACGCTTAGTGTCCATAACAGTGATGACAACGCCATATTTACCATCAAGGTCCCGCTATGACACGACTTAAGACGCTGATGCACCAGATACGTCGTCTCTCTCTACTTTATATCGAAGACAATGTACAGGCACGTACCGAGACACTTGAGATGCTTGGTATCTTCTTTCAAGACATCACCTCTGCCGTAGACGGTGATGATGGTATTAAAAAGTATGAGAAGGGAAAGTTTGACCTCATAATCACCGATATCCGGATGCCTGGCCGCGATGGCTTCTCCATGATACAACAGATACGCGAGACAGACAGTGAGATACCGATCGTCATCGTCACTGCACATGATGAGACTGACTACTTCACCAGTGCGATCAAGCTTGGTATCGATGCCTATTTATTAAAACCCTTTGTCATCGAGGACCTTATCGCCGTCATCCAGAAAGTGACCAAGAAGATCCTGATGACACGTGAGCTGGCTGCCTACAAGGAGACCCTCGAGATAAAAGTCCAAGAGCAAGTCGATGAGATCAACAGACAAAACGACTTTATCGCACAGCAGGCCAGACTAGCCAGCATGGGTGAGATGATCAACAACATCGCCCATCAATGGCGCCAGCCGCTCAACCGGATAAACTCTAATGTCGCTGTGATCAGCAGTGTGCTCAGGTCAGCTAACAGCGACCAGACTCTTTTAGCCCGTAAGATCACAAATATCAAATTAAACACCAAATACATGTCCCACACTATAGAGGACTTTTCCAACTTCTTTCACCCTGACAAGCAGAGAACACGCTTTGAGGTACACAAAGTACTACAGGGAACACTAAAACTGATAGAGTCACGTACCAAAGGTGTCGATATTATGATCCATGCCGATAAAGACATCGCGCTCTTTGCCTTTGAGAAGGAGTATCAGCAGGTACTGCTGGCTATCTTAAACAATGCTATTGATAATTTCGAGTCCAAGAGCATCAAGAGACGAAGGATAGACATCATGATCAAAGTGAACGAGGAG
>JAUWRZ010000339.1 GCA_030610325.1 Sulfurimonadaceae bacterium
CCCCTTAAGGTAAGTGATGGTGATCACATCACCTATCTCGACGTTCTTACTGGCTTTGACGACTTTGTCATTGATGGCAACGACACTGTTGCTGATCATATCCTGTGCGACAGTACGTCGTTTGGTGATATTGACCGCGTTTAAATATTTATCGATTCGCATGACTTCTCTATTGAAGGCTCTTTAAGAGTGGCCTTAGTTTATTTTGAGTTATTTTAGGGAATAAAAGCTAAAAAGGATGTAAGAGCAAGGGAAACTGGAACATTTTTTGCGTTGAAGTGGGAAGAGTTCTGAGGAAACAGGGCTCAAAACATCTACTGGACGATGAACTCCGTAAAGTAGACCTCTTTGATCTCACCCTCTGTGACGATCTTGTTGATATCTCTTGTAAGGTTCTCTTTGAGCTTCTCTTTCCCCTGCGCAGTGGCGATCTCCTCAAAAGTATTTGAACTCATCACTTTGATGACTGCATCACGCAAGATGATATTTCGTTCTTGTAACTCTATAGAGACATCCTCATCACTCGTCCTGACACTGATCTTTGTCTTAAGGAACTTCTTTGCCTTATTATCAGCGACTGTGTTTGTCGTGAAGTCTCCAAGATGGACCAGGGTCCTGTCTTTAAAATCGATGATGGGTTTACGGTGATAACCCGGCCCTTTTGGGACTCTTTTTTGAGGAAGCGCCTTGGAGTAATCGACTTTGACCTCTTTCATCATATAGACCATAGAAGATGCTACAATGGCGATCACTAAAAATACCAGGATGAGTGAGAGGTCTTTTTTCTTATTCATGCGTACCATTATACAACAGAGTCCTCTAAAGAGGCCAAAACAGAAGGAGTGATATGGAAGAGATGATCGAACAAAGTATCAAGATCGGACTACTCATAGTCTTACTTGGGATCTTTGCCTTTGTCCTGACAAGAAAAAAAGATTAAATGAGTTATAATCTCCCAAATACCAAAATGGAGTCTTTATATGTCTACACCTGAAGAGAAACTTCACCTTCAAGCCCAATACGTCACCGACCGTTCATGGTTCATGATCTTCGGTATCGCACTGATCTTTGGCTTTGTCTGGACTATGGTCGGCGACAGTGCGATGAGAGTCGTCTTTATCACTGCTGCTTTCATCCTCTTTCTCAACTCTATGATCAACATGGAGATGACTACCAGAGCGCTTAATGCCGGAGACGGTCACTAAAGAAGTCCTCATCCAGGACCTCTTCCACAAACTCTACCAACAGATCTATCTCACTGCGCTCTTTTGCAGTGATCTCCTCAGAAAAATAGCCTTCTACCTTAAGATAAGTCGTACCAGAAAGACCTAGTACTTTAAGACGCTGAAGTATAGGTCCGAGGTCCTCTCTTTGCATACCACTCTCCTGTTGTTTGAGCGATAGTAGTCAAAGATGATGTGCTTTTAATGTATTACTGTGCGTTCGAGCACCTTCTCTACTGAAGCGATCTTTGTCTTCAGACGTCCACTCTTACCTTTTCGGATATCGAACTTTAAAGAGGAGTAGACTCGCGAACAGTCCGGCTCTAACTGCTCATACGCTTTCTCGATGATATCAAGTGCCTCTCTCATCGTCTCCGTCTCCACGACAGTTCCCATAGGCGTCAACTGATAAGCCGCACCACTTTTGTCGATCATATCGATTATCCGACTGACATACTGTGATACAGACGCCCCATCACGGCAATCACCACTGGTTGGAAACATACTAAACTCTAACAATACTGACATGTAGACCCTTGATCACTTATTTTTAATACGCGGAGATAGTACACGATGGGGAGTTAACAGATGGTAAAAAAATTGTTAAGGCATGAAGAGTATAGATAAGGGAAAGAGTAGCCATACTCTACCGAAAGGGGTAGAGGTATGAAGATAGGTCAGATCACTGAAAAGTATTGTTTTTTACTTCCTGCTGCTCTGTTGCTTCTGCCAGCGGGATCATACTTGCACGCTTCATCTCATTGGCCAGCTGGATGCGGTTCTCGATCTGGAAATAGCGGATGACATCTGCACTGTTCATTATCTTTTTAAACTTGGCGATATACTCTTTTTTCAAGACCATCGCTGACTCTTCGGCTGATACCCAGTCGACGATGAGTTTGTTTGATGCATCCTGAGTCAGGATATTAAAGTCTTTTGCATAGTCAGAGATGATCTCCAACTCCTGAAGACGGTGCTTCATCAAAGCGACTTGATACTGATCATACAGCTTTCCAAATGCCTCTTTCTTCTCTCCGCGAAGCTCCATGTTTACCAATACGACTGCTTTTTTCTCAGCTGCTTTAGAGATAAGAAGCAGTTCTATCTCATTGTTCGACATCCCGAAAAGTGCCATAGTGGAGATAAGTGTTGCTACGATGATCTTTTTCATAGACCCATCCTTGTTGTGATATTTGGTGTGCATTCTAAAGGTCGAAAGTTAATAGAAGGTGAATACCTGATCTCAGCACATAGACATCTATTAGTGGAGCCCTACAATGACTTCAGCTTCTTCTCTCCATACCACCATAAAAAGAGTGCTGAGGAGAAGATGATGGCATCCAACCCTATCCACATAGCAAATATCCCGAACCCCAGCATCGCCAGGACACTAAAGAGTACGACCGGTGCGATAAGTTGTCTGTAGACACTCACAGGGAAGATGACAGCCGGTCTGGCTATGCCCTGAAGCATCGCGATGTAGATAAATATCGTCACAAAACCGTAAGAGGCAAAGGATGTGACCTTAAGGTAGAGGGCAGTCTGTTCTACAACCTCAAGATCTGAGGTCAAAAGTGATGCAAGCTCTTCGGCAAAAAGGAAAAAGGCGATGACGCCCATGCTACTTATGGTCCAACCGTAACGGATGGCCAAACGCACGGTAGGTGAGATGCGGTCATGACTCTTCGCACCGTTATTTTGTGCGATGATGGCAAGTGCTGCGATGTTTAACCCGATGATCGGCATCAGAAAGATCTGCTCTATACGCATCCCTATGCCAAAGGCGGCAACAGCTTCTTTGCCAAAAGGTGCTACAAAATAGGTGATGATATACATCCCAAATGCCATCATAAACATATTGATACTGGGTGGGAAGCCTTGTCGGAGCATCTCTTTCATGACAGCTTTATCATACTTGAACGCTTTGCACCCACTCCATAACTTTGTCTGCCTGACTCGGTAGAAAAGATACGACATGGCGCTGGCTTCAGCGATGACGGTCGCCAATCCTATGCCC
>JAUWRZ010000182.1 GCA_030610325.1 Sulfurimonadaceae bacterium
CAGCCTGTTCGATCAGTTGCTGTAACTGATCCGTTGGTGTCTCTTCCCAGCGAGCTCGCGTGTAGCGGTAGCGTCTGTTATGTCCATCACTGTAGAAGATACTCGTACTTTTGAGCCATTTTGGACTCTGTATCAACGCTACACGGATGACACGCTCACGACACCCCTGTTCAGAAGAGCTCACGACTTCCGTTTGTGTGTCCAGATGATAACTCACTGACGGCGGCACCTCTCTCGTCAATGAACAGGCACTAAAGAACAGCATGATCCCAGCCAGTAATAACGTTCTCATCTTCTCTCTCCCGGACCCACCATCGGTGGTCGATGTTCAAACAGGATATCGGAGGGACTCTCACCATAACAGATCAGTATCTGATTTAACAAGATAAGGCTCTCTTGCATATCATGCATAGTCATCTCAAATTGACGCATCCCCGGCCCTACATGCTC
The DNA here is from genome assembly GCA_030610325.1 of Sulfurimonadaceae bacterium. Taxonomy (GTDB): domain Bacteria; phylum Campylobacterota; class Campylobacteria; order Campylobacterales; family Sulfurimonadaceae; genus BB26. Next base: position 451 of record JAUWRZ010000182.1, read on the forward strand.
TTTGACACTATAATCAGCGTTCTTATTACGAGCATCGAACACACGCATCACCTCAGCCATACTGGCAAAACTCTCCTGCAAAGAGGCGATGGAGGACTTTGCCTGTATGGAGAACGCATCTCCACTTTTGAGTATGCTCTCAAGAGCCGGGGTATTCTCATCAAGATGCGTTGCCAATGATGAGATAGATAGTACCATCTTGTTCATCTCTTCAAGAGATCCCGGGCTCAAAGCCTCATCAAGTCTGGCACTGATGTTCGCACTATGGTGCAATATACGTTCTACCTCCTTTTGATTTCTCTCACCAAGGAGTTCGTTCAGCCTCTGGGTAGACTCTGCGATGTTCTTCAAAGCCAGAGCAAATGACTGCTCCAACATCACAAAAAAAGAGGGAACAGAAGGGATCAGGGGGACACCATTTTGTCTGGTCTCTATCAGTGCTGACGTCTTACTCCCCTGACTAAGGTCCACAAACCGTAGTCCTGTTATGCCTTGAGGTTTAAGTTCAGCAACGGTATCGACCTTGATGGGTGTATATTTATCCACACCTATAAGGACCGTGATCTTCTCGACATCATCTGGCTTGATATAGATAGTCTTTACCTTCCCAACGGTCACCCCACGGTACTTGACCGGTGAATCCACATTTAGCCCAGAGACAGACTCTGTAAACTCGATGCGATACTCCTGCACCTCCTCCTTATCATCAAGCTGTAGCGACCAGACGACAAAGAAGACCATCAATACTGCCGAAAGAAGGACAAAAGATCCCACTAACACATAATTGGTCTTTGCGTTCATACTGATACACCTCCAAAAAACGATCTTATAAAGGGATTGTCCACCTGCAGTACCTCTTCGAGCGTCCCTTCAGCAGCAATACGCCCCTCGTCCATGACAGCCATCCTGTCCAGTGTCGTCCTGATAGAGACGAGATCGTGTGAGACCATCACAATAGTCAATTGTAACATGTCCCGCAACCGTAAGATCAGAGCATCGAACTCCCTTGCCGAGATAGGGTCAAGACCCGAGGTCGGTTCATCAAGAAAAAGCAGTGTCGGGTCTATTGCCAAAGCACGTGCCAGAGCGACTTTACGCTTCATCCCGCCACTAAGCTGTGAAGGGTAAAGCTCACCATCTCTTTGTGATAATCCGACGATATCAAGCTTGAACGCGACGACCTCATCGATCATGACTGGTGAGAGTGTCGTAGACTCTTTCAGGACCAACGCGATGTTCTCAGCGACACACAGTGAGGTAAACAGAGCATTGGACTGAAACAACACACCCCATCGTCCTCGCAGCCACTGCTCCTCACCATGACTCAAAGCACTCACATCATCACCAAAGAGTCTGATCGAGCCACTCTGGACAGGCTCAAGCAAGATCATCTCCCGCATCAGTGTGGATTTACCACAACCACTCGGCCCCAAAAGACCGTAGATCTCTCCGGAAGCGATGTTGAGTGAGATACCATCATGGACCAGCCGATCACCAAAGCGTGTCACGACATCATCGACTTTTATAATACAGGCCATCTAAAACCCCAGATTTGTGAATATGATGGAGAAGAACGCATCGAGGATGATGACAGCAAAGATCGCCTCGACAACACTTTTAGTCGTGTTTAAGCCGATGCTCTCTGTATCGCTCTTCACCAGCATACCTCTATAGATGCCTATAAAGGCGATAAAAGCGGCAAAGAACGGCCCTTTGATCATACCTACCCAAAAATGTTTGATATCGACGGCCTCTCTAAAACGTTCCAGAAAAAGTGTCATCGTGATATCAAGCTCAATATTGGCCACGACCATACCACCTACGACACCGGCGACATCAGCAAAGAAGATAAGGACCGGCATCATCACCATCAGTGCCAATATACGCGGCAGCACAAGAAAAGCAAAAGGGTCAAGACCCATAGTACGCATAGCATCGATCTCTTCAGTCATCTTCATCACCCCGATCTGCGCCGCAAAGGCAGAACCACTTCGTCCGGCGACGACGATAGCTGTCAGCATAGGTGCGAGTTCACGCAAGATGGAGATACCAAGCATATCTACGATAAAGATGTTTGCGCCATAGGTCTTGAGCTGTACTGCCGACTGATAGGCTACGACCACACCGACGAGGAACATCGTCAATGCAATGATCCAGAGTGCTTTGATAGCGCTCTCGTTCATCTGAAACAGCATCTCTCTCCAGCGAAAGGTCCGTGGAGAGGAGAAGAGACGTACAAATGTCCAGGAGGTCTCGCCTACAAAAGCCAATAAGCCTTTTGTGTCTTGTATGAACTCTACTGTCGCCACCCCTACACTCTCCAGCATCCCAGGCATCTTGGTCACAAACGTAGCTTCAGGATGAGCATGTCTTCCTACCATCTCAAACATACGTCTCACGGCACTATCTTCTATCTTGAGTGTCACCTCATTGCCATTGGCTTCGAGAGTACGGATGTCCCTGTGTAGAAGCAGTGCCGCAGCTGTATCAAAGTGCGTTATCGCATCGAGATCAAAGGTGATCACGGTATTTCGTATCGGCAATACTTCTGCCTGCATAGTCTCGATCACGGATGCCAGCCTTAAGGCATCCCATCTGCCTGAACAGTGGAGTCTGAGTGTACTATCTTCCCTTATGACCTTCAGATGTGCCATGCTTACTCCGCTCCTTTGCACTCTCTCAAGCTGATCTAACCGGATACAGATACTCTTTCTTCTTTTATCACTATAGCACATGATATCAAGAGGTCTGCTTATTTGAAAAAGTGATATGCAAGAAGGGTGTGGGCCTAGATGACGGCTCAAGGCTGTTCCGTAATGAAGATTATTGTACACTTCGCCTAATAATAGAGGTATCACTAGATCTCTAAAAAAGGTAAGCCATGAGCGATAGAGAAGAGACTCTGCTGATCACAGTAGAGATCATGCCCAGTAAGACAGATGATGGCTGGTTTTTGGAAGTAGTCCACTCCATTACCGGTAAAGTATATAACTGTCAGACACTTGAAGAGATGAATGAGAACATTGAGACACTGTATGGTCTCTACCCATCACGTGAACTGCAGGTGATGTGGCTTCCATCACTTGACGCGGCTCCTGAACACATCGAAGATGTCCGCGTAAAGGTCGGTGTAATGCAAAAAGAGATAGACGAGAACAAGACCTAGACACAATCCAAGAGTCCCTGGCCAGCCTTCAGGCCATACCCATCTTTTTCATCTCTTCTCTCCAGTACCTACTTTTCCAGTGAACAAAATAGAAAGCTGCGATCGTGATGAGGAGCGATGTGACACCCCAGACTGTCAGTGGGTAAAATATCCACAATGCCCACGAAACTGCAAACAGACCCAACAATATGCTATCTAATACATCTACTATCATCGCTTTTCTCATCTATTATCCTTTTCTTGGTGATGCCAAAGAGTACAGATAAAAAGTGTGGATGAAATGTCCTGCTGTTTGATCATCTGAGCACCACTACGCCCCACGATTCCCACACTTAAGGCTTCTATACTTCTATAAAATAAGAAGGAGTACATCATGTTAGAAAAAGTACAGGCACAGTTTGACAAGGTAAACAGACTTTTAAATAGAGGGTATGATCTGATGGCTGCCTGCAAAAAGATCGGGATGAGCAAAGAGGAGTATCTACAGGTCAATCATAGGGACAACACCCCTGAAGAGAACAAGATGATAGAGGAGTTCTTACAAAAACGAAGAGCTGCTACTATCTAAACTAGTGAAGATATCATTATGGAGTGATAAAGTGAATTTTATTACTCTTTAGGCAGTATCACCGTAAAACAGGCACCCACATCGCTATTAGACACACTAATATGGCCTTTAAGATGTTTTTCGATGATGGTCTTACTCATGTAAAGACCAAGACCTGTACCATTAAGATCACCTTTGGTACTAAAGTAGGGATCAAAGATCTTACTGATGATAGATCGCTCGATCCCTCCACCATTATCACAGATAGTGACAGTAAACGCTTCAGACTCTTCACTTATACTGATGAGTATCTGCTTTTTACCTTGGGTATGACTTATCACTGCATCTTTAGCATTACTGATAAGGTTTATAAAGACCTGCATCAACTCCCGTTTATGCACAGCAATAGTACTCTTACTACCGTTCTCGATGAGCAGTTCGATATCATGACTTTTGAGACTAGGACCGATGACGATCTTCGTATCTTCCAAGACAGAGAGTAAAAAGATGTGCTCTTTCTCCTGATCGGGACGAAAGAAGTCTCTAAAATCATCGATGGTCGCCGAAAGATGTGCTGTTTGCGCCAAGATCGACCGGGAGTGTTCGATGACCGCCTCTCTCTGCAGATCATCAAGTTCGACATCGAGAAGCATGTTGTTCGCACCCATCGCGATGACGGACAGAGGCTGACGCCACTGATGCGCTATCATACTTATCATCTCCCCCATGGCGGCGTGACGTGACTGAGCGATCATCATCTCCTCTTTATCATCTAACTCACGCTCTGTCTCTCTAAGCTTGGTCAAGTCGATATCAAGGCAGAACATCTCGGGTTCACCATCATGACTACGCAAAAGGACATGGCTTGAAAAGACATGGACAGGTGAGCCGTCAGCCTTATGCAGAGTGAGTTCTAATGAGGGTACCGCGACCCTTTCATCGATCCAGGCTTTGATGCCGGCTATGACCTGTTCACGCATCCCATCAGGGA
>JAUWRZ010000416.1 GCA_030610325.1 Sulfurimonadaceae bacterium
TGCCCATGGACTATCCTTTGTCAGACTGTTCTTCATAATCAGTTCTAAGTATAAGAATATATCATATTATAGACCATAAGACAAAGTAAAACAGGTGCTTAGGGACAATCGATGGAAGTAGTAGTGTGAACGCATTATTTTTATCGTCAATATTAGAAAGGCTGCTAGGTATGATATTACTTTTTATAATAAAAAAGATACGTAAAGTCTCTATCAGAGAGAGTCAGTACAGTTGGGGGAAAAAGTGCTCACCCATTGTCCTGAAGCTTAAAAGAGAGAAAAAACGCACTGACAAGCAGTAACAGTGTCAAACTATACAGGGCCGTATAACTGCTAAACTGTAAGACCACTCCACCAAGTATGGAGAAGAAGAGTCCAAAAGAGACGATGTTTATCTGTAGTGCCACATAGACCGGACGCTTATCCTCCGGAGCCAGTGCCAAAATAAGATTGCCTGATGCGATACGGTTACCATCGATCGCCGCACCTGCCAGAAAGAAGATACTCATATACTCGTACAGTGTCGAAGCGTTAAATGCCAGCAGTACGGCAAGGATCATAAAGAAGATAGAGATGTTCGCCGTAAGCCGGTTAAAGCCGTTACCACTAAGCTTCCCCCATAAGAAGTTACTCAACATCGCACCGACCATCTGCGCGGTGATAAGTATCCCGACAGCCGTACCGGTCAGGTCTATCGTCTCCTGAGCATCAAGGATGATAAACGGCAGTGCTATCAGGTAAGCGTACGCAAGCAGAAAGGTCGTGACCTGTACCTGAAGCTGCTTGTCTTCTCTCAGTGTCAGTAAGGAGTTATGTAAAAAAGCTTTAAACGATGTGATCTTTTTAGCGGTCTTCTCCTTGACTGGCTCATCAATAGAGCCAAAGGCAAGGTATCCAAAGCCCATCAACACCGCACTGATGATAAAGAGGTAACCAAAACTGTAAGGTGCTTCATAATACTCCAGGACCAAGCCTGCGAGTGCCCCACTGATAAGTGCACCCAAAGCCGTAAAAAACTGCCGGTACGCCATTGTCTTACCACGAAACTTATGGCTAAAGATCTTGGCTACTATCTCTTTAAAGTAGATCGCCCCAAAACCGGCGCTGAACGAGAAGACAAACAGTCCCAGACCGATAAAGAAAAGTGTTACTGTGGGATGATCCTCTCCAAAAAGTATGATCGCCACACCTATCATAAACCAGGCGATGAAACGCACCAGGAAGACACGGCGAAGATAGGTCAGCATATATGGGTAACTCTGTGCCTTAAAGGCGGCAAAGAGCTGGACGATGATCGCCCCTCCGCGAAGCAGCGCAGCAAAGAGACCGACCAGGACAGGACTCCCGCCAAAAAAGCTGACCATCAGCGGCAAGATCGTCGAAGGCTCCGCGATCGTCGTACCAATAGCCAAGAAGAAGCCGTGTAGTATGTTTTTTATGTGGTTGGAGAACTTATCCATTAAGAGATATTCCTTGGGAGCGCGTCATAGGCATCACCTAACGTCTCGAACTTTTGAGTCACAAAGAGTAAGAAGGCAGCATTATATCTAGCCAGCTTGACAAGCTCTTCGGAGGGCTCTTTGATCGCCTGTAAAGAATCACTTAACGATATCTTCTCCCAGGATTTCTTGTAACGTACGCCGTAATACTCCGGATAGAGTGTCAACTCTTCGACTTTACCCTTCTCGACGATCCAGGTCCGACATTTACCAAAGATCTCCGGTGTCCCTTCATTACCTTTAACAACGACAAAACGCTGATAGCGGTCGGCAAAGGTGTCTATATATTTCTGTACATAGGGCATATGGAACACACCGGTGACTGCCGTATCACTCTGGGCGACATTAGGTAGCTTCTCTATTGTGTTAAGGGCTGTACGCAGGCCCAGACGGCGACGCACCTCTGTCAGGGAACACATCGCTTTGAAGAACTTCTCACGCTCAAAAAAGTGAAAGTCATCCGGGAACGTACAGTGATCCATGATCTCTTTTACCCTCAGACCACCTTTGGCCGGTTGTAACTGACCACCACTCATCACAATACTAAGACCCGAACCCGCAAGCATCTTCGCGACCAGCGGAAAAAGATAGGGATTGTTCACTTTACCATCGTAGGGATAACCAAGTTCGATAGAATCAGCTATGGGAGTGTGCTCTATGTAGTCATCACAGGCCTTCAATGCACCTCTAAACTCTGCTATAGTCTCAGGTTTGACGCGCCATCCAAGTAAAAAGGCTGCTGTCTGCTCCGGATAGGCTTCACCATCAAGCATCTGGCGCATCGCCTCAGCGATCTCTGCTTCACTCAGGTCCCTGTTACGTTTTTTGCCCGTACCCACTGCATGGATAAAGGTCTGAAAGTCGATCTTTTCTATGAGAGACCTCTACTCTGTCGGTAGGCGAAAGTAGGTCCAGGCCGGATAACCGTCGCGATAGAAGAAGAGTTGATCATAACCGAGTTCGACCAGCTTGACGATCGCCTCCTCTGTCAGAGAACAGCCCTGCCCGTTACAGTAGACTATGACCGGTATATGCGGTGTGGCTATGACAGCTGCGACACTCTCTTTGGTCATCTTCTCTACGAATAGGTTGACGTCACCTTTTATCTTGCCCTCTTTAGCTACCATCCACTCCGGGCGGACATCCAAAAAGAGTGTGCCTTTGACAAA
>JAUWRZ010000303.1 GCA_030610325.1 Sulfurimonadaceae bacterium
CCGATCAGACAGAGGAGAAAGTAGATAATCTTTTACGTTATACCTTAGAGCTAGAGAGCGAGTTCGCAGTCATGATCGTCCAAGACCTTCAGCGCGCAGGCATAAGTATGGAACACTCCGATACCTTTGGTGACTGGGTCAAAAAATTCGCCTACCTTTTGGCTTAAAATACTTTATAGGGCATAGGAAACGGCAGAGATGCGGGGACATTGGTTCACTCTTTTATTTAGAAAAGAGTGAAGCTGTGTCCCCCTAACGTCTATACGAACATTGATGAAAAGAGCGATTGATAGTATTGGAGAAGTAGTTCGTCCAAAAAGTTTATGACGTCCATACGATCATTGATGAAAAAAGCAGGTTGATATTATGATGAATAGCAATTCGTCCAAAAAGTCTAAAAAAACCATTGCGTCATGCCACGGGGACATTGGTTTACTTTTTTATCATTATGAAAAAGTAAAGCTGTGTCCCCCTAACGTCTATACGACCACTATTGTAAAGAACAGTTGATATTATGATAAATAATAATTCGTCCAAAAAGTCAAAAACCTGGCTTTCCTCCCTAACATCTGTACCTGGAAAGAACCAGTTGCCATCATGAAAAACAATCTCTCCAAAAAACCAAACATCGCATCTTCCCTCCAAAAAAAGATCTCCCAAGCCAAAGCCAGGCTATTAGTAGAACAGCCCTATTTCGGCACACTTGCAAGCCGATTACAACTCAGACAGAGTGATGAGCTGGGTACCTTTCTAAGTGATGGGACAGAACTGGCATACAACGATGACTACCTTGACACGCTAAACATAGACGAACTTGGTTTTGTCCTCAGTAATGGTGCGATGCATGCGGCACTGGCCCATGATACCCGTCAAAAAGGGCGGATGAACTGGTTATGGCAGTTGGCGACAGACCATGCCATCAATGCGATGCTTGTAGACAATGGGTTGGCTGTCCCTCAGATGATCAACTATGAGCAGCGCTTTGACGGTCTCTATGCCGAAGAGATCTATGCGATCTTAAAAGATGAGATAAAAAACGAAGAGTATGATGACGACGAAAGCAATGAGACCGGCTATAACGAGAACAATAAGAGAAAACAGCAGCAGATGAGCGAGCCTGATCAGGACGAGGCAAAAGATAAGGACCGTCCGAAGATGGAAGTGGAAAACGAGTATCGTCCACAAGTGAGCGAGACCTTGGAAGAGCAGTTCAAGCAGCTGCAAGAGGAGAGCATGCAGAAGTTTCTTGACGAACTTCCCCATGGCATAGAGCGTTTTGTCGAGATCACCAAAAGTGCGGTCATCGACTGGCGGGCTGAACTGCATCATGCTTTGGATAGGCATTACCGAAGTGATTACCGTACCTTACCGCCAAGTAAGAAACTGCTCTATATGGGGACTTACCTCCCCTCTATGCACTCTGAGCGGTTGCAGCTTGTCATCGCTATAGACAGTTCCGGTTCGGTCGATGAGGCACTGCTGGGAGACTTTATCACCGAGATCGAGTCACTTATGCTCCACTTTCATGACTATGAGATCGAACTGTTGGTCTGTGATGCGAAGATCCACTCCTCGCAGACATTCCTTAGTGGAGATAAATTGGAATATGTGCTCAAAGGTGGAGGTGCGACAGATTTTAGACCGGTCTTTGAGAAGATAGAGATAGAGCTGCCCTTCACGCAACTTCTGCTCTATTTTACCGATATGCAGGGACGTTTTCCTGAGGTCGAACCACTTTATGAGGTACTTTGGATCACACCTGAACCTGCAGATGCTCCCTTTGGACGTATAGTCTCGATGCAGTAGTCCTGGGTTCTGTTACGGCTTTTGTAACAAATAAAGTGTATATTTCCAAGCCTAAAGTAGAACGAGAGTCATCTTTAAGATCTCCCTCTTTGCTATAATCATATATGAACAAGGGTTGCTCTGATGATATACAAGATCCTCAGAGCTACCAAAAATGGAGCAAAATGAAATATTTTATTATTATTCTTATCATCGCTTTGATAGCATATCTAGTATGGATACGCACGAGCACCTCTTTAAAACTTGAGAACGGGACGGTATTCTTACAGATAGACAGAACGACGGTCAAACTCGATACGACAATACTGAAAGAGGAGTATCTTGATCTTCCGACGGTGATGATCACGCAGAGTGTCTTAACGGATGATCTAGGGTCTCTACTCGTCTTTGAACGTGCAGTGACAGATGAGTTGTACCAGTTTGACCATCGCAGTAAGGCACAGCTGATAAAGGCGACCTTTGATGCGACAAAGGTGGCCGAGATCTATGAGATAGGTAATCTTGCTTTCTATCAGGTGTTCACCGATAGGGAGGATGTCATAGACCTTATCGTCCATCAAAGTGACGATCAGGCTATACGTTTTGTCTATGGCTTTAGTGATCTTGAGTTTAGAAAGATCTTAAAGATGGTCGTACCATCGGAGGGACAGATAGATAAAGCGATCAAAGCAGATGTACTTACATTTGATGATCCCAACAGTGCGCTACATACAAAGTGGAGTACGCCTCTGCACACTATAGATGCATTGATCATCCCACTGGACTCTTCAAGTTAGCGATGTTTGTCAAGACCTTAGATGAGGAAGATGGAGCAGATCTCTAAAGAGAGCCCGCCGGAACTTTTAAGTGCCCATCTCTCAAACAGCAGCCGTATCAAAGACCTTGAGGTCTACGCCGCACGAGTGATGCCTCTTTATAAGTAAGCTACCCTTTAATACCACTGATCTTATACTCTCCACTAAGAAGACGCTGCTCCGCGTCAAACGCCTGCAGTGGTCGGTCAAATAGGTACCCTTGCACACTATCGCATGCTTTTTTATTCAGGTACTGAGCCTGAGCAGAGGTCTCGACACCTTCAGCGATGGTCGAGAGTCCCAGACCCTTTGCCAATGCGATGATAGTATCGGCGATAGCACAGGCATCCTCATCATGCGGGAGGTCCTCGACAAAGGAGCGGTCTATCTTGAGCTTGTCAAGTGGGAACTCTCTCAGGTACGATAGGGAAGAGTAACCGGTACCGAAGTCATCGATGGAGATATGTACACCTAAGGCTTTGATCTCGGCAAACATATCTATCCAGCGTTGCGGGTCTTTCATGACGACCGTCTCTGTCACCTCTATCTCGAGCTGATCAGGATCGAGTCCTGAGCTCGAGAGTGCTTTAGCGATGATACCCGGAAGATCACCGTGTTCCATCTGTATACCGGAGATATTGACTCCCATATGACCATCGAAGATCCCTCGTTTATGCCATAAAGCAGCCTGCGTACATGCCGTAGTCAAGACCCACTCGCCCAATGGGATGATAAGATGGCTCTTCTCCGCGATCGAGATAAAACGATCTGGGTCGATCCTACCCATTGTGGGATGGTTCCAGCGGATAAGGGCTTCAAACCCGGTAATATGCCCATCTTCAAAAGAGAGTTGCGGCTGATAATAGAGTTCGAACTGCTCTTTGCGTATAGCCTCTCTAAGACTGTTCTCAATAGCCATCTGCTCCATCAAAGCCTCAGTCAAAGAGCGGTCATAAAAAGCAAAG
>JAUWRZ010000010.1 GCA_030610325.1 Sulfurimonadaceae bacterium
ATTTAATTGGTGGAGTAAATCGTATAAGACACACCTATTATAAAATGCATTGCATCCGCAGGGACGATGATAATATCGTATACGTAACCATCTTAGAAAAAGTAATTGCACTAAATAACACAAGTTATTTCTGCAGGTGATAAATGACAGTCAGCTGAACGAAGCAGAAGATGCAGACAGCAGATGTGAGTTTAAGAAAGACATCGCGAAAAAATCAGCATCACTGCACAAGTCTCACTCTAAAAATACACTTTGTTCTTCCGATGCGTCTTCGTAAAATCATATTCACCATAAAAGTTAATATGGCTCCAGTGTACGATCGAACTTTGCTGGATGACCTTAATGATCTCGTCCCTCTCTTCCATAGAAGCAGCGTCTTTCAGCTTTTGAGTCATGTAGAGATAGTTCCATAATATCACCGAGTTCTGGATCGATCTCTTGCAGTTGTTAGCGATGTTCTGCTCCTCGACTGTAGCGACCTGGAACTCGGCATTGCTCCCAAAGAACACGGCTTTTGAGAACCTATGCGAACTTTCCACTTTGTTGAGTTGCTTCTCGATCCTCTGTCGTAGTCCTACATCATCGATGTAGGTCAAAAGGAAGTCCGTCTTGATGATCTTACCAAACTCTTTCAGGGCTGTGTAAAGCTTGTGTTGCCTGGAATAGGATGTGAGTCTATGCAATAGCTGCGAGGCTGACGTCTTTCTTGACTTTATTGTCGCGATGAACCTCAGTATGTCCTCCCAATTCTCTTCTATAAGCTCGACTTTTATCTTTCGTTTAGGGAGTAGTCTATGACCAAGTCTTAAGTACTCCTTTCTCTCTTTTAGACTATAAAGTTGCTGGGCTTTGAGGTTCTTGATCCTTGGAGCGAACGAGAACCCCAATAGATTGGTGAGTCCGAATATCAACTCTGTGAACCCGTGCGTATCGGTGGAGTGTATATCACTTTTGACGACCTCGTTGTGCATCAACCCGTCTATGACATAGCCGCTCTCCCTGGATGATACGTTGATGACAGAGGAGTAGAACAGTCTATGGCTTTCATCTATGAAGGTGTAGACACTGACCCCTTTGGCCGTGCCAAAGTATTTAAAGGAGTAACCAGCATTACTGGAGTCTACCGATGATCTCATGTTGAACTTCTGTCCATCACTTGAAGTGTGGTTGATGTCCTCTTGGTTTCGAAGCAGTCTTACTATCTCCAACTCCTCCATATAGGCGACTATCTTGTCGTTCGCCTCCATCGTATTGTCTTCTCGAAAGTACCATATTCTGGTGTTGTCAAGTTGATTTGGATTGATTCCTTTCGAGATCTTACCTATCTTGGCAATGTTAATATTACAGCCATAACCGAGTATCGTAGCCAGGAGAAGATTGCTTGATACTCGGTCTTTGTTTTTGATGTTGTAGTGAGAAAAGGAGTCTAAGAAATGGGTCTTTTTGTTGATGGTGTCCAGTATGTCTATTATCGAGAGGTAGGTATCCTGCGGCAGATATCTACTGATGTCATCTTCATCCTCCTCTCTTTCAAGAGCCGGTGTCTTGAGTATGAACGAATCAGCATCGAACTTAAAATATGTGTTTAGTTCCCTTATGACACGCTCGTTCGTATGCTTGAAGCTATCGTCCAGTCTCTCTTTGATCGGCTCCAGAAAATATTTGAAGTCTTTGATGTCTTCCATCCCATGACGCTTGAGTATCGTCTTCTTATCAGCTCTCCACTCGTCTTTGTCGATCAGATATTTCTCGAGACTTTGATATCGAAACGAATATCTTAGGTTTAAGGTACCGGCTTTCATCCCATCACTGACGGCGAAGAACAGAAGGGCCTTGTACAGTGATACTCTAAATCCTGGGTTCTCAAACACTTGCGTTCTCTCATCTACGTCCAAGAACTCACGCGGGGCTTTATCAGTGATCGTAGTATTATTTTTGAAATAGTCAATGGCCGATATCAGCTTCTTTTCCGAAGACTCCTCATCAAACTCAAGCTCTTTCAAGATGCCCGTAAGTCTGCCTTGCAATGTCTTCGATCTCGCCTCGATGAAATCATGTCTTGTCTCATCATCAGACCTTATGGACCTACTGACAGAGAGAATATCCAGAAGCCTCAGCTCGGCATCCTTGATGTGACTATCGATCGACTTGAGCTTGTTCGCAGCACTGGTCTTTGTGTCGCTTGTGATCTTGTTTATTCCGTTGATGATAGACAGACTCGTATCCTCAAGTTCTTGAATCGTCCTGTTCTTACTTGGTGCTTGTTTAAAAGTGGCGTCCTTTTGTGACCGCAGTGAAGCGTTCTTAGCACTTTGCACCGTACTGATGAGACGGTCGACAAGATTATCGTTTCGGATCAGATATTGATAGTAAGTAATCAACCGAAACTAATTTCACACTCTTTCCCATAACCGATGATGACCTTCTCCACATAGGCCTTCATCGCTTCGATCGAAGCATAGGCATCGAACTCGATCCAATGGTACTTCATGTGTTTCCATAGCATCTCTATGGGATTTAACTGGGGAGAGTATGGAGGGAGATAGAAAAGTGTAAGTCCCTGCTGTTCCCATCCGGCCATCTTGGCTTTGAACTTATTATTGGTGTGCATCGATGCATTGTCCAATACGACGACTGTCTCCTTCGTGAGCTGTTGGGCAAAGAGGTCGAACACCGCTATGACGACATCGGTATCGACTTTGTCATAGGTAGTGGAAGCGAAGAGCCCTGAGTCATGCGTGTTTAAGAAGCCTAAGACGTTAAGCTGCTTGGACCGCTTCGCTGGGACACTGAGTGTCTCACCCAGGGGACTCCAGGCATAAGGGACATTTGGATCGAGGCTAAAGCCGCTCTCATCGAAATAGTAGAGATCGAACATGTCCTTATGAGCAAAGGACTTTAAGATGTCAAGCTCTTTTCTTTTCTCGTCATAAAGCGTAGCATCAGGCTTTTTGGCTGGCTCCTTCCGGACCCTCTTATAGCTTAGTCCAAGTACTTTTTTAAAAAGCGGCGAAAAGTCTTATAGCTCACCTTTATCTTAAGTTCCTCGACTGTCAGTGAATATGCCTTCTTGGGCTGATGTGGATACTGTTCGATATGACCAGCGATGACATCTTTGTGTTCATCCTCTTTTAAAATAGCCTTTCTTCCATCACCTTTCTTTCTGAACAGACTATCAACGCCTCTCTTCTCCCATGCGTCGAACCAAAGGTAGACGCTGCGTTCACCCACATCAAAGACGTTCGCTATCCCTTTCACGTCCATTCCGCCATGACTTAAGACGATACCATGTGCCCGCCTCCTCTCTTGTTGGCTCTCTCCCTGCTTCACCCGTCTCTTCAACTCTTTGAGCATATCTTGGCTCTTGATCTCTATATGTCTGTTTCTCATACAGGCCTACAAGCAATATTTAGTCCATCTATGTAATTTGTTTTGGTCCACTACTTATATAAACGATAGAAGAAGGAACCTCACATCCAGGGCATCTCTCTTCTGTGTCAATTGAGAGACCTGACTCTTCTCGATCCATCTCGCATAGTATCGGGCTATATTAGGGGTCAGGCCGATCCTCTCGATAGTCTTCTCATTGAGTGTGAACTTTGTCTTTATGATCTTTAATTTTGCAAGACTCTCGCCCATCTTGCCTTTCGCTGTAGAATGTCCCAACTTCTTGAAGCTCATGATGTTGTATCTGTTCTTGTACTCATCATCCTTTTGCGTGAACATATCCAGCTCGTCCAGACCAGCATCTTTCTCATAAGGTCTTAGTCTGTCGATCAAGGAGTTTTTCTGTCTATCGAGTGCTTCAGAGATGATGAGTGACAACTGCGTAAAGCTTGGGACCTCGATGTTCAAGTCCTTTGAAAGACGTATGAGAGCGAAGAAGATCTTCCTTCTGTCTTGAAAAGTGTTCGCCATCTCGATGGCTTCTTTTTGCAGAGCCGCTTTCATCTCATCCGTATAGTCATTGATGGCCAGTCGAGCCTTTATCAATCGATGATACCGGTTCAAGCTGCTTGATGCGATATCAAGGTCGATGACGTCAAGTTTATATCTCTTTTTGACAAACTCTATGTTCTCATCATCGGTAGGGATATCAAAGAACCTGTTAGCCGCCCTGAAAAAGCCATACTGCAAGATCACATAGGCTAGGTTCGTGGGTTTGATCGTCGTATAGAGCAGGTCTATGAGATCGGTCGGAAGGTCGAAGTAGTAGTTCTTTTCTTGGTATGATAATCTTGGAGTAGCGTTGAAACTCTTCTCTTGCTGCTTCGATAGTATCTGTATCCTGGCCATGAAAGACTACTCCTTGTGACCCTCTCTTTTTTTATACTCAGCTATCCATCTAAGTAGTGTACTTCTTCCGATCTCATAGTGATCTGCAATCTGCTGATTGGTCATCCCATCCTTTTGCATCTGTATCGCTTTGACAGTCTTCTCATCATCAAATTTTGTTCTCCTGCCAAATCGCACCCCTCTTTTGAGGGCAGAAGCGATCCCATCGGCTTGTCTCTCTGCTCTCAGGTCTGTCTCGAAGGCGCTGACGATAGAGAGCAGTCCGATCATCAATCTTCCAGTACTTGTCGATGTGTCCAGCTCCTGTTCGGTCGCTTTGAATGACACGCCTTTATCGTTCAGTGTCTCGATTATCTTATAGAGGTCCAAGACGCTCCTTGAGCATCTGTCCAGTCTTGTCACGATAAAGGTATCACCTTCTCTTACGAAGTCCAAAGCGTCTTGCAACTCTTTTCTATTCGCGGCCTGAGTACCGCTCACCTTCTCTTTGAATATCTTCTCGCATCCGGCTTGCTCTAATGATTCGATTTGGGACAGAAGGTTTTGGCCATTACTTGAGACTCTCGCATATCCGACTTTCAATATAACCCTTTTTCGGTTCTTACCTGTATTATATTCTATAGACCTTAAGAGACATTAATATGAGACCTGTTTTGAGACACAGCGTGCAGGGAGTTTGAAGATCAAAGACAGCTTGTCTCGAAAAGTGTACTTTGTGAGATAGTGGAGGAAAATATAGTGATAATGATAATCCTACTAAAAGAAATCAAATCATCAAATCCTGTGAGTCCTCCGGCAAAGCCGAAGGTTTACCTCTGGATTAATTAAGTTTTGATTAAGGCGTATGGGCATTTTAGTACCTTTATGGATTTGTACCCGACATTGATGTTTGTCAAGAGCGGGTGAAAGCAAGCCTCTGAAAAGGCTGACAGGGGATCGTCCTAAGTCTTCACGGGAACTGGAAGGCTATTTGTGGTCCAGGGGATTTGAGCCGTGTGCTGTGAAAGTGGCAAGCACGGTTCTTATCCGACAATATAGTCTCATATTTCATCGTCTGCTTATCTAGTGGCAGTATGATAGAAACTCGACTTTCGCACATAGATACCATGATGAGTACTGGGTGCGTAAGATGAGTCAATAAGCAATATTATACTTAATATTTCTTCCTTGAGTACCTTCGATCTGATACAGACATCCATGCTTCAGAAGTTCTTGTATATCTCTTTTTGCAGTTGCCAGTGAAGTCTTTGTCATCGCTACATATTTTTTACTTGTAAGATCGCCTTGAAATTCACCTTCATCGTATTCTAATAATTTGCTGAGCACTTTTAGTTGGCGTTGATTGAGGGTGATATGTCGTACCTTATCCCAAAACTTTGTTTTACTCATCACTCTATTTATCGCGTCTAACGTCTCTTGAAGTGAGTCGTTAAATCTGTCTAAATACCATGCTATCCAGGATGTACAATCCAGGTCTGGATTCTCCATTAGGTTTTGAGTCATCTCTAACTTGTCATAATAATTCTTACGATCATTTGCGATAGCTGTAGAGATGGAAAAATATTTATACTCTGATCCAAAGCTTTGAGATACTATGTAATCACTGATGATCCTGGCGATTCTTCCATTGCCATCATCATAAGGATGAATAGTGACAAACCATAGATGAGCAATCGCACTTTTTATATAAATATCATCACTGTCAGTATTGATGTATATCAGCAAAGAATCTATATCTTTACCTATTTTTTTATAAGGTAGTCCTACATAATGCACCTTTTCCTTCCCAATTGGACCAGAGACGATCTGCATGTCGTCGTATTCTCGAAATAGTCCAAGTCGTATATTTTTAAAGCTACTTGGCGTATGGGAGAGAAGTGCGATATGCCATTTATGTAAACGTTCTAACTCCAGAGGTGTTGCATTGAGTATAGTATCCATAAGTATATCAGCGAGGGCATCGGTATGATATGTAGATCTATCATGCGCTTTATCAAACTGGGTATCTAGTTTTTTTCTTATTGAAGATCTTACACTTTCTCTTGAGAGATGCTCTCCCTCGATCGCAGAAGTAGAAACAATCTCACTGGTAAAAAGATCTATCCTGATGCTGTCTTGGGCATCTTTATCAAGAAGAGTGATAAGCGCTTTTACTTGACCGATACTCTGAGCTATTTGTGTGATCTTGGGAAGAAGTCCTTGAGTGTCATAATGAAATGTTGGATAGTCTGGGTGTTGCCAAATCCACTGCCGTTTATTTTTCACTGATACCTCATGAGCTGATTAATTTCATAATCGTATCATCATATGAGCTACTTGTCAATTATCTCAGCGAAGCTTATATCCACCTCTTTAAAGTGGTGGATATAAGCTACATTCGCTTTGCGAATATTAGTCGGGTGTTTTCTGCTGTTCAATATATTGTTTCACGATTTCGAGTGGAGCACCGCCAACACTCCCTGAAAAATAACTCCTGTGCCAAAGTCCGGCTTTGTCCCAATATCTTTTTTTGATGTAAGGCGTATCACTTCTTAATAATCTACTTGAACGTCCTTTTAAATCGTTTACGATTTTAGAGATAGACCATTTTGGTGGATATTGAATAAGTAGATGCACATGGTCGGCTTCTCCGTCAAACTCCTCTAAAACAACACTCATTTTCTCAAATAGTCAATATGTTTACCTTAGTTTTCGCACATAGATATCAGTAAAATATCTGACTGAAAAGCAACTATGAAACCCCATAAATAGGAACTCCATCAATATGGTCTTTTAAATGCCTTATCCTGTATCTTCGTGTCCCCATATCAAAGTCTTTATGCTCTCACTGTAGCACTTTTTAATACTTTCAACCATTAATAGGCACAGAGCCATAACTATTTATATACTATTGTCGATTAGGTAAAGTATGAATAGCGCACCATATTTAAAAGGAGGAGAAATGTTAAAAGCTCAAAAAGTTCGTCTGTATCCAAACAAAGAACAGAGAGCGATGATCTCTTCTCAAATAGGTGGGGCAAGATATGTATATAATCGGGCACTGGCTTTGAGAAAGTATGCCTATACAAGATTTGGCATCAAGATCGGAAAGTTCACACTCATCAACCATATCACTAAACTCAAAAAGCGCGATAAGACATCATGGCTCAAAGAGATAGATTCCCAAGCGCTTCAACAGTCAGTAGCGAATATGGATAAAGCATACCAGCACTTTTTCAAAGGCGGCGGCTATCCAAAGTTTAAATCACGACATCATCCAAGACAAAGCTATCAATACCCACAAAGGGTCAAGATCGAAGGCAACAAGGTATTTCTGTCTAAAGTCGGTTGGGTAAGATGTAAAGGATTGAGAAAAGAGTTTGTCGGTAAAATAAAAACCGTCACAGTGAGCTATGAAGCCTATCAATATCATGCGAGTATCTTGGTAGATAGTAAAGGACAAGAGGTAGTGATCAATCACAATTCACAAGCAGTTGGAATCGATGTGGGTGTATCTTTAGTGGTAGCTGACAGTAACGGAAAGAGAGTCAAACCACTTGATCTGGTCAGAGAACTCTCCAAGCTGAGAACAAAAGCACAACAACTCTCACGGAAGAAGAGAAATTCAAACAATAGAGCTAAAGCAAAAGCTAAATTAGCTAAACAAGATCTTCGTGTTGCAAATATGCGCAAAGATTTTTTACATAGACTTTCAAAATCATACAGCGAAAACCAAACTGTGGTAGTGGAAGATCTAAAAATTAAAAATATGACCAAAGCAACAAAAGGGACAGTTGAAAAACCAGTTAAAAATGCAAGTGCAAAAAGAGGTCTTAACCGTGCCATCACTCAACAGAGTTGGGGTCTGTTCTTTGAGTTGCTTGACTACAAGCTAAGTGAAAGAGGTGGACGACTCATCAAGGTCGACCCAAAGTTCACATCTCAGACTTGTCATGAATGTGGTCATATTTCAAAAGAGAATAGAAGGTCACAAGATAAGTTCGTATGTACTTCTTGTGGACATACTGCCAATGCGGATATCAATGCCGCCAAAAACATACTTGCCCGTGGGATACACGGCAACAATGCTTCACTGAAAATAGCTGTTTAGGCTATGGATTAAGAATCCACCTCATTTATGGGGTGGAGTATCAATAATAGCTCAGATGGAATCAGTAGGACATAGCCAAAGTGCCAGGCATTTCACAACCGGCTGTCAGTTTGATCGCCAAGAAAGTCAGTTAAGATTATGGCGTATGGGAGTTTTGGTACCTTTATGGATATGTACAAAAAATTAAACTAACATTAAAATTAGCAATATAACAACTATTATGTTATTGATAAAAATATATGTTACAATGGAATATGAAAAATATAAACGGATTAATATCATTCTTAAAAGAAACATTACATATAAGCGTAAGCATAAGTGATGATAAGCTTGAATATATTAAGCCTTTGCCCCATGCAATAAAAAGTAACTACGATATATATAATGTAAGAATACAAAACACAGACGTCGCTTTACTGAGTGTAGATGAAGATGGCATCAGGTCGATTAAAAAACATCTAAGTCTATTTGAACGATCCTTGTCAATACCGATAGTGTTACATATCAAACGCATCAGCAGTTCTACAAAAAGATATCTCATTGAGAATGGCGTATCTTTTGTGTCGGAGAGGTCCATATACCTTCCACAGCTTTTGATCCATCTCAATGACCTTAAAGAGTACCATAGAAAAGAAAGAAACAAAAGACTTTCTAAGCTTGCACAGATCATCTTAATAACACTCATCATACAGGGGCAACGTAAGATAGATATTCAAAGCAGTGCTGAGATGTTTGATGTCGCAAGGATGAGCACAAGTAGAGCGCTAAAGGAACTGGTGGAGCATGAATATCTCGATGTCGAGTCGATCGGGCGAAAGAAAGAGTTTTTTTTGAAAAAAGTCATGGATGTCGAAAAGCTTATGCTGGAACTCAAAGACCCTGTCGCAGATATGATCTTCATAAGATCTCAAGACCTGGATCGTTTCGACAAAAAAGTAGTATCCTCATATAGTGCATTGTCCAGATATACAAATATAACAAATAGCCAACCTATATATGCAATAGAAAAAGAGTACTTTAATAAGCTGATGCAAGAGGGTGATCCAATCGCGACCTATGATAAAGGGTACGATGATGATCTGGCACAAGTAGAACTATGGAGGTACCGAACTCAGATCTCGGATGACAATATAGCTGACCCGATCTCTTTGTATGTGTCCTTAAAGGATAAGACAGATGTTCACGACAGTCGAGTCAGTGATGCCATGAGTGAGCTCTATAAAAAAATACAAGAGATGATAAGTTGATACAGGGAATAGCAAGTTTTACAGATTATTTTAAAGATAATAGTGATGATTATATAGTGATAGGGGGCCTGGCTACTGCTATGGTCATGAATGATCTAGGCTTTATAGCGCGAGCCACTAAAGATATAGACTTGGTCGTCGTATCAAAAGAGAATGAAGAGTTTTTAAAAAAGCTACTTCGGTATATTGATATCGCTGGATACAAGACAAAGCAAAGAACCGACAATGATTCAAGACAAAACCTATTTCGATTCTTTGATAGCGATGATAAGACTTACCCTGAGCAGATAGAGCTGTTTGCTATTCATGAAGCCAGTTCTGAGATCCTTAAAGATAGCCATATCATCCCGATCGATACACCTGAGTATTACAGCTATCTATCAGCTATATTATTGAATACGGAGTATTTTGACTTACTGGTGAATCACACAACAGATGTTGATGGGTTGCGTATAGCAACACCAGAAGCGCTTATTCCCTTGAAAATACATGCCTACTTAAATCTATCGAGAGCCGAAAGTCCTCAGGCTAAGAAACATTTTAATGATGTTATCAGGCTTGTGGCAATGCTTGATGGAGAAAGCACTGTGATACTAAAAGGGTTACCAAAAGAGGATCTTAGGGATTTTATGCCTGAACTGGAAGGGACCGATGGGAGCACTGTAAGACAGGTCTTGCAGGGATCTGGTGTTGTTAAAGAAGTGACAAAGGATACTGTCATAAGATTACTAAAGACCTCTTATCGGATCATACTTGATTAGCACACAGAAAGACTCCTGAGAGGCTCTAAAACCGTACGATCAGTGTGTTGTTATCACCACTGCGTTTTGGAGGTCATCCGCCGTCGAATAGATCGCAGCCTCTATGGACACATCCACAGCTTTAGGTGCATATCCATAAAGTTACTTAAGTGACCATACGCATAATCCTAACTTTATTTGACTCTTCTGAGTGTGATCATTACGTTCTTCATGCTGTGTTTCCTCTCTGCCTACGCTTATCACCGATCACCGAAGAGACCCCTCATGCGACCAGCATGTTATGCTCATCAAGTACCACAAAACCCTGCCCATTTGTGTAGACGGCAGAAGAGCCATCTTTGACCAGGTCGTACTTTTCAAATTGTCCGAGACTGGAAAACGAATAGTCTTCGGACTCGATAAGCCTTAACGCTTCAGTGTGCTCCCAAAAATACTCTCCGTCATTCAATAATATCGTGTCGTGTGCGAACATGGCAGATCCTTTATCTGTTTTTGATAATGGATTGTAGCGGCTGCTCTATCTTTGTCGCGAGAGCGCGTGAGATGGAAGTATCAGCACCAGATATAGACCGCCCGCATCAATCTCACTGTGATCGCTACAACGACCTGTAAAAATAAATATTTCAAGGAGACATAGATGAGAGATCTATACCAAGCGTCTTATAGAATAGGTGGACAGATCGATCAAGGACTGCTGCGTCAGATCACTGATGCGGCTAATGCGGGGTATTGCGAACTGGACGGGATGATCAAGTTTACGATTGATGATGTCATCCGACATATCGAACACGGTGATGAGCTGGAGTTGATCAAGTCAGAAGCTGAATACGGAGAGGTTAAAGAGCTGGATGTTATTTTGCGCGAGACAGAGTTGAGCTACATCATAAACAGTGCGCAATATTATGAGTATCCGGAGCGCTCGCAATACTTCCTTCATGGAGAGTTTATCGAAGAGCGTATTGAAGACGGCTCCAGAGAGGCTACAGCTATCCAAAACGCGATGGATGCCCTGGAAGACGGATGCAGCGAAGAGGCATTTGATATCTTGAGGACGTATGATCACTTCTCGTTCGAGTTACCCAAGACCGTCTTAGTCTAATAAGGAGTCCAGGCTCTTTTCCCTACACACGAGAGTTATTGTGTGGAACGCTACAACCCCCCTATCAACAAACACAAAAGGATACATGATGACACGAGTACAACTTATAGAGATCAACGCTCACGGAAGTGATGTCGCCGTCTTTTTTGATGGGAACCTTATAATCACAGCCGATCCATCTGCAGGTGATGACATCGAGTCTGTCTATACGACAGCGGAGAACATCGCAGCGACGATAGGTGAAGGGGTCGACATCGTCGAGTACGCCCCTTCAGAGGATTGGGAGTGGGATGAGATAGAGTCTGAACTAAAAGATGCCAAGATGATCTTTACATCAAACATCTCGCCTCTGCTTGTAGCAGGGACCGGCCGTCTTGTCAATATCTTTGATCTGCAGCCAAAAGACTTCGATGTCCCAATGATCGCTCGCGCACTATCAAGGATCGGAAGGTTCTTTAGTCAGACCACGAAGTTCTATAGCGTCGCAGAGCATTGTCTGATCATGGAAGGGCTTCTTACAGATCCTGTCGAGAAGCGCTGGGCACTTGCTCATGAGCTATTCGAGGCATACTCTCATGATATCCCAAGTCCGGTCAAGTCGAGCCCGCAGATGGCTCCTTTCAGACGAGCTGAAGAACTTTGTCTTCAAAGAGCTGCTGATCATTTCGGCCTTCCGCGCGTCATGCCGACTAACGTCAAGGCCTTGGATAAATCTTTGATGATCTCAGAGGCATTTTCTTACATGCCAGCCACTGAATACGACTGGAGAGAGATCTCAGACCCCGTACCAGGGCTTATCCTCGGCGACCCTATGTCGATGGAGGAGGCAGAAGAAGCGTTCCTTGCCAGATGGTATGAACTGTTTGATTTTGACGAAGAAGAAAAAGTCGCTTAGGCGTCTTGTGATGAACGGCATGTCCCTGTTTTGGCGCGATCTCTATAGCGTGATATACCGACTATCAGTCTGAATATATGCCGGTACTGCCATTGTCATAGGTAGCTTCAATCGACAGATTGTACTATAAATTGCATAAACTGTAAAAAAACAGTACAATATTCTCTGTATGGACGCTATCAAGGGGCTTATATGGAATTTGAATTTATAGAATACAGCGATGAGTGGTATGCCCCTTTTTTAGCGCGATCGCTATAGCATGACATACCAACTATTTAAAATGCTAAGTGATCTTTCAAGTTGGTCTATATGTCTTCCAGACTCAAAAACATAACTGCAAGTTCATCTCTCATCTGTTTGAATGTCTTGGGGACTTCTGTTAATCCAGTAAGACCTTCATCCCGTTCTGGCAGATATTTTTTTCCTTTAAAGCTCTCCATCTAAAGCGAATTAAAATACTCATCATTAAAATAGAGTGAATCGTATTTCATGATCAGTCTTTTAGTTGCTTGCGGTGTGAACTCCTTCTGAGTAAGAGCATACATGCTCAGCATATCAAACAGGTCCCTGGATTTTGTTCTTTTATAGAACATCATCGATTTCATATTAAAGATCGTATCGAGGCTTGAGACCTTGATGTTCCCAATGTTCTCATAAGCATCTTTCTCAAAAAACTCTTTTGTCCCAAGATTTGCACCACCATCGAAAAACTGTATTTTGACCCCATTGACCATCCATGTCTGAAGATAATGTTCGACAGCATCTCCAGCGATCAAAAAGTCTTCCATGATCGCTTTGGAGGGTTCTATATATTCGATGTTCTCTATTCCAAAAACAGCTATACAGTCCTCGATAAAAGAGCCAAGATCATCCAATGGAAGTTCTTTCGTCAGACAAAGATCGAGATCTTCGGAGATCCTATGTCTGATATGATAAGAGAGTGCAGTCCCGCCAACGAGTCTAATATCATGTCTAAGAAATATCTCATGATCTTGAATATGAGGAAGCAGCGATCTAATAGCTTCTGTCATGCATTAAATCCTGTCATTTTTTTGATCTGAAACAAGGAAGGATAAGAGGCACCATGCTCTTTTGCCATCGTGATGATCTCAGCAGGGTCATACTTCGTGATCAACGCATCAATATAACGCTTTTTCGGTTTTTTCAATATCTGATCCAGTGCCGGTAACTTATGCTTATTAAAATAAGATCCCGGCTCATTTGCATACTTTATCTGATCGAGAGCTTCTGCATGATCCTCTGCAGGCATGATAGGACGATTGCTCTCTAGAATAGTCATAAGCCTTTTATAGCCAAAAAGCTTCAGCAGTGTCTCTGTGTCTTCTTGGTTGGGGGTGCTTAGATAGACCGATACAAGGTTCTTTATCTCTATTTGTGAACCGTCCTGACGTGACCATAGCATATCTTTTTTAAAATGTTTTTTATCAAGACGTATCCTGCGGGTGTGTTCGCTGTATTTTGGCTGGTCGACTTTGGCATCGATGATCTTGATGACCTCTTCACTTTTTAGCATACGCAAAAGCTTAGCCAGCTTTTTTCTTTTGCCACTCTTTTCCCAGTCACTAAGCGTACTGCTAGGTACATCAAGTAGTCGTGTGATCTCCTGTTTAGTCATAAGCCACCTTTCACTAACTGTATTATATCCGAATAACGGAAATCATACAATTGTTCTCTAGTGGTAAATAGTCGGATAAGAAGACAGGCTTTCAGCCACTCCCTATTCTCTCACACCCCACCCCATGTTTGTTGCCTGATCGCTACAACCTGGCTGTAATCAAAACAAACACACTAAAGGAATCACACATGTCAGCATATCTATATATACAAGTAGCCCCTGAGAAGGCAGACCAGGTCGCACTTTTCCTTCGTGAGCACAAAGCAAACGCGACAGAGATGGATCACCTTGTCTATGTCGTCAACAGTCAAGACCTTGAGTGGTGCGAGACTGAGGCGTGCGCGGAACCGGACTATTTTCGTCACTATTTCAAAACGAAGATGGGTTCCGGCGAGATCAGGGTCAGCCGCATCTCAGACCAGATGGACGATGGTGAGAAAGACATCGCTGTCTATGAGGATGTCACTAAGGTATTAGAAGAGCTCAACGAGAAGTTCGAGGTGCTCTATGATGATTCAGGCGCGTTCACAAAAGAGGAGTCCTACTTCTCACTTGAACAGGCAAGACGCATCACGTTCGATGGTGAACTGCTTATGGCAAAAGAGAGTCGCCGAAGCCTTTTCGCACTGCTATCTGGCAGTAAGGAAGAGGCAAAGGAGAGACTCAGTAGTCGCAAGATGCTGGCCGAGCTCAAAACGCTTGACCAGGACCACGAATGGTATCCGACCACTTTCGAGATAATCGATGCGTTCTATCATGACGCACTGTGCCCGAACATCTGGTATGGCGAGGAGGATGTAAGTAAGAGCGCACAAGAACAAGGCCCTTATGAGCATACCACTATCTCGCTACTGGACATCGGTGCTGGAGACGGAAAGCTCTTTCGTACGATCGATGAGATAGCGCAGAGCAAGAGCGTCCATGGGACACTCTCCTTAAGTAAGCGTTTTGCGATCGAGAAGAGTCAACGGCTCATCGATAGCTATGACGATGAGGTCTTTGTGGTCGGGACCGACCTTTTCTCTCAGGTGCTTATCGACAAGAAGGTCGATATCATCTTCACTAACCCACCCTATTCGCTTTTTAGTGAATGGGTGACGAAGGTGATCAAAGAGGCCAACTGTCGAGCAGTCTATCTCGTGCTTCCAGAACGCTGGGAGCGTGATGTGAGGATCGCTGAGGCCATCGAGTCTCGTAAGGCTTCAGTGACGATCATCGGTGACTTTGATTTCCTGGAGAGTGAGGACCGAAAGGCCAGAGCGAAGGTCTCGCTGCTTAGGGTCGATCTCATCGACAAAGAGTATCGACACAGTGACCATGACTACAAAGCAGAGGTAGACCCGTTCGAAGTATGGTTCGATGAGACGTTCACTGTCGATATCGATAGCTCTGAGGACCGTTTCTCCGAACATGAGAGACGGGTAAGACGAGGAGAGCGACTCAAGGAGCTTGTGAGCGGTCAGAACCTGATCGAGCGACTTGAAGAGCTTTACGCAGAGGAGATGCGCTCACTGATGGATAACTTCATCAAGATCGCCGGACTCGATGGTGCCTTGCTAAAAGAGCTGGGTGTCAGCGTGGAAGCACTGAAGGCGTCGCTCAGACTTAAGGTCTCTGGCCTTAAGAACAGTTACTGGGTCGAACTCTTCGACAACCTTGACACCATCACCTCGCGGCTGACCTCCTCTAGCAGG
>JAUWRZ010000360.1 GCA_030610325.1 Sulfurimonadaceae bacterium
CGAAGTCATCACGGATATTGCTGATGAGACAAATCTTATCGCACTGAACGCTGCCATAGAAGCAGCTCGCGCGGGTGAACATGGACGGGGCTTCGCCGTCGTCGCAGAGAAGATCCGTGAACTCGCAGAGATATCTCTGAGTAATGCACAGACCATCACCCGTGTCTTGAAAAATATCCATCAGCACATCGACAAAGTAACTGCCAATGCTGAGGGCGCGAAGGGTGTCATCGTATCGCTTTCGGAGAGCTCCTCGCAGCTTAATGTACGTTTTGATGCGATCCGTGGAAGTATTGATCTGATAAAAGACGTTTTGGATGATTTCCGTGAGGAGTTCAATGAAGAGTCCCTGACCCTCGCAGACATAAGTAAAGAGCTGATACGGGTCAAAGATGCCAGCCATATCCTTGTAAGCAATGCAAACAGCTCTAAAGACTTGATGGAGATACTGGTCAACAAAGGTGGTGAGCTCAAGACACTGGCTGATGGTTTCGAGGTAGTACTTAACAGTCGTGCTGCCAAACGGACGATCATCACTCCGCCGATCAGGGCAAAGATGAAAGGTTCTCATAGAACGCCTGAAGAGGTCTATCTTTTTGACCACTCTCATGGGGGCATCTCTTTTTACAGTACGGACAATGAAGGTATCAGTGTCTATAACGTAGGAGAACGGGGCCATCTTGAGCTTGAGACGCCACTTGAAGGCAGGACATCGATCTCTTATGAGATCGCTTATATCAGTGAAGAGGAGCTTAAGGGGGTCTTCTTCTACGGTGCAAAAGTGCTCTGATATCTTTTTTATCGACCCAAGAGCGACTAGCTCTTGTAAAAAAGCAAGATCTCTGCTATAATTCCGCTTCCAATGACCTGATCCTATACAGGTCTAAAATATTATAGATATACGTACACAAGACGTGTGTCGACAAGGCAACCCATGAAAAAAGATATCCACCCGACTTCAGTAGACTGTACAGTGACCTGTGCATGTGGTAACGAATTTGTTACTAAAAGTACTAAAGACACACTTCGTATTGACATCTGTAATGAGTGTCACCCGTTCTTTACCGGTTCTCAGAAGATAGTCGACACTGCTGGCCGTATCGAGAAGTTCAAAAAACGTTACAATATGGACTAACCCGGGTCTACAGGGGTCACGATGCTTACCCTTGTCCCCACTCCTATTGGCAATATCGGCGACATATCGTTGCGAGCCATGGAGACTCTTTCCAAAGCAGATATCATACTCTGCGAAGACACCCGAATCACCAAAAAACTACTTAATATCTTAGAAGAGCGCTATTCGTTAGAACGAAAAGAGCAACGATTTATAGCCATACACTCCCATAATGAACACCGTTTCACTGCTGAGCTTAAAACTGACTTCTTTGATCTGGATGTGGTCTATGCCAGTGATGCAGGTATGCCCGGTATCAGCGACCCCGGTCAGGAACTGGTACGTTACTGCATAGAAAATGACGTAAAATATGATGTGCTACCCGGGGCCAACGCAGTGCTGACTGCTTTTGCCGCCAGTGGTTTTGTCCGGACGCAGATGCTCTTCTTTGGGTTTCTGCCCCATAAGGGAAGTGAACGCAGCAGTGCATTGCAACAGGCCCTGCACAACGGGTTTACAACAGTCCTTTATGAATCACCACACCGACTTGGCAAGCTTCTGGACGAACTTGAAGCTGAAGTACCGCAGCGTCGACTCTTCTTTGCCAAAGAGCTGACAAAAAAGTACCAGCGTTATCTGCATGGTACGGCAGAAGAGATCAAGTCTGAGCTGGCTGGAGAGATCCGCGGCGAGTGGGCGGTCGTCATAGAGGCAGGTGAAGCTCGCCAAAGTACATTAGGCGAGCGTGACGTCCTTGCTTTGGACCTGCCAAAGAAAGCTGCTGCCAAACTTATCTCTAAGATCACCGGAGAGAATGCCAAAGTCTGCTATCAGAGGTTAGTAGAGGATGACCGGTAAGCCTATTAGATCGAAGCCGCATGACCTGCAAATATTAAGTTACATTCCGTTAGAATCTGAACCATGCTAATCTATGGAAAACAACCAGTCTATTATCTGCTCGATAGACATAAAGAGAAGGTACAGACACTGTACCTTGCAAAAGAAGTGGAAAAGAAAGAGTATGCGCGCCTGATGCGTATGGGTTTTGAAGTCAAACGCATCCCCGCGAATGCTGCACAGACGATGTGTAAGAATGGAAATCATCAGGGCTTTCTCGCAGAGATAAGCGGTATTGAAGTGCTCCCTCTTAAAGATGTGGTCGACAAGGATTTCATTGTCGTACTTAGTGGTATAACCGACGTCGGAAATATAGGTGCGATAGTACGAAGTGCTTATGCCCTGGGTGTGGACGCTGTCGTAGTGTGTGGTCTGAAACACCTCTCTATAGAACCGGTCGTACGTAGTAGTACCGGGGCTCTGTTGGATATGCCACTGGTCATACAAAACAACATCCACGATGTCCTCAATGATCTTAGACTCGCCAGGTTTGAACTTTATGGGGCTGTCATGGATGGGATGGATGTCCGAGATGTCACTATCGGGACCAAACGTGTCCTGATACTGGGCAATGAGGCAGAAGGACTGAGTGCACGAACACAGTCAAAGCTCGATCATGGTGTCTCTATCACGATGGCACATGATTTTGATTCACTTAATGTCAGTGCAGCTGGCGCTATTTTAATGGACAGGATGAAGTAGATGAACGAAGGACTTGCAAGACTTAAAGAGATCGGTGTACAGAAGATCTATGAAGATACCCATATCTCACGTCAAAACATAGAGGCTATACTCGATGAGACGTATGGCGAGATGCTGCCGGTCCAGGTGAGTGGTTTCATATCTATACTGGAGCGTGAATACTCTGTTGACCTCACTGCGCTTAAAGAGAAGTATGATGAGGATATCCAAGACCTCTCAGTAAAGATCTCCGTAAAAGTCAACTCTTCAGATATGCAGACACCACGCCCTAGCCGTAGAGTCGAGGATGATCCCAAGTCCTGGAAATGGCTTATC
>JAUWRZ010000148.1 GCA_030610325.1 Sulfurimonadaceae bacterium
GTTTGACTCATCGATAGGCAGATTGAACGCATGAGGATAAGCGATGCCTTTGGCAGCCTCTATCGCCTGCTGAGCAGCCTGTGTACCTATATTGTACTGAGACTCAAAAGTGTTAGCACCAAGGTGAGGTGATACGATGATGTTCTCTAGGTCCAGAAGCGGGTTATCCGTCGCAGGCTCTTTGATAAAGACATCGATGCCGGCAAAACGGACCTTCCCTGACTCCAGTCCTTTATAGAGCGCCTGCTCATTATAGAGACCACCACGGGCACAGTTGATGAGGACGACACCATCTTTCATCTTCGCTATCTCTTCTGTGTCGATCATATCGATCGTCTCACTGTTTTTCGGAGTATGGATAGTGATGATGTCACAGGCCAGGATATCTTCGAGATCTTCCGTATAGGCGATATCAAGGTCGGTAGCTTTAGAACCATTGATGTAAGGGTCATAAGCGATGACATCCATCTCAAAGGCTTTGGCACGAACAGCCACACGACTACCAATATTACCAAAACCGATAATACCGAGTTTCTTACCTTTCATCTCATGACCGTACCACTTCTCACGCTTCCAGACGCGCTGGTTCTTGAGATGATCATGAGAGTAAGGGAACATTCGCATACATGAGAGCATATGCGTCATGGTAAGCTCTACTGCCGCGATCGTATTTGCCGTCGGGACGTTCATCACGATGATACCCTCTTTGGAGCAGCCATCGATATCTACATTGTCTACACCCACACCGGCGCGAACAATAGCTTTCATCGACTTCGCAGCAGCAAGGAACTTATCATCGACATCTGTCGAACTACGGGTGATAGCCACATCGGCGTCTACGAGAATATCCAGCAGTGCGGTCTTATCGACATCGGCGGCAAAGACATAATCGATATTCTCATCATCTTGAAGCATCTGCAGACCAGCTTCATGAATATGGTCACATACGACTACTTTATATTTTTCCATTGGAGGTCCTCTTTATACGGCAACATAGAAGCCGTGATTTCATAGTTTTTAAGTGCAAGTAAGAAAGCTTTGATCCTAGTCTCGTCTTTGGAGGAGACAAGCAGTTGGGCCCCTTGTTTCTCTTGTTTGAGCGTGTAGCGGAGCTTGTGCTCTCTTAACTCCTGTTTAAGACAGAAGAGCTGATAAGGGTCACGCAATGTAGCAGTAAGCAGGTAGGTCTTCTCATTGACCAACTGCTGATCCAAGTCAAGTTCGACATAGATCTCATTGACCGGGTAAAAATAACCCTGTCGTTCGTTATTTGCCAGTTGTTCCAGCCATCGTCTTCCGCTTTGGGCGGACTCGCTGCTGACATTGTTCTCAGAGAGTGATGACCCCATAGTCGGATCAGGCTCTAACTGGTTGACATCGATCAGCAAAACAATAATAAAAATGGCTACTCCCAGCGTTATCAGCGGGGTAAGCCATCTTACAAGACGATGCATGGTGTTACTTCAGCTGGTCCTTGAGCAGATCACCAAGACTGTGTGACTCGTTGTCGTTGAACTCTTCGAGTATTGCCTGATCTTTGATACGCTCAAGTTTCTTGACAGAGAGACGGATACGGTCACGCTGTGTATCGATGACTGCGATCACTGCTTCGATCTCCTGACCAGCCTCAAGCTCTTCAGGGATAAGCGGTGAGAGGTCCTCATTACGGATAAGTGCATCTACGCCATCTTCAAGAGAGACAAAGACACCGAACTCTTTGATATCACGGATAGTCCCTGTTACCACTTCGTTCGTCTTGTGCTCAGTAGCATATTTGTCTATTGGGCTATCAAGCAAGACTTTTCTGTTAAGAGAGATCTTCTGGTCTTCTCTGTTGATCTTCGCGATCTTCACTTCTACTTCGTCACCGGATTTGAACAGGTCTTTACTCTTAGTGTTCTTCTCCCATGAAGCGTCCTGGTTATGAAGCAGGCCTTCAACGCCACCGATCTTCACGAACGCACCAAAGTCAGTCAGTGATGTGACTATACCAGTGACGACCTCACCTTCTCTGAAGTTACGGAGGAACTCGTCAAATGGCTTCGGAAGAAGACGCTTGAGTGATACGCGCAGTTTATGCGTGTCAGAGTTGATCTCGATGACTTCTACATCGATCTCCTGGTCTACTTCCAGATAATCTTTCGGGTTCTTGATGTTCTTGTCCCAAGTGATCTCAGAGATGTGAAGGAAACCTTCGATGTCATTACCAAGGTCTACAAAGACACCATAAGGCTCGATGTTGCTGACTGTGACAGAGACAGTATCGCCCTCTTCGAGCTCTGACTCGACCTCTGCCCATGGATCAGGCTGAACAGCTTTGATAGAGAGAGAAAGATGACGCTTGTCTTTGTCATAAGCGATGGCTTTGACAGTGACAGTCTCACCCTCTTTGTAAAGTTTTGATGGGTTGACAGGACCTTTATAGCTGATCTCGTTGTAGTGGACCAGACCATCGACACCGCCGACATCTACAAACATACCATAACTGGTGATCTTCTTGATGACACCCTCGACGACTTTCTCATCTTCCATCAATACATCGATGATCTCTTTCTTACGCTTTCTCTCCTCATTGAAGAGTTTACGGCGAGATACTACTATTGAGTTCTCTGCTTCATCGATCTTGACAAGCTGTGCTTTGACTTTACGGCCGATGACATCATCTGTGTCTTTGAACGCTGCGAGTGAACGAGGCATGAAGAAGCTGACTGTATCTGCTTCGATGACGTAACCACCACGGTTTTTCTTGACGATGATACCTTCGATAACGAGGTTCTCGTAATCATCTTTATGCTCTTTGATGAAATCAAGTGTCTTGCGCTGCTCAAGGACTTTCTTATAAGAGATCTTTGGACGCTCATTGTAGTGTCCTGTGATCATGACAGTGATCTTGTCACCTACGTTAAAAAGCAGAGCCTCATCTTCACCACGGATCTCGTCCAGGTTCAACATACCCTCAAGTTTCTCACCAACACCGACTAGTGCTCTGTTGTCTTCCTCTTGGATCTCGACGATCTCACCCTCTGTAATACGCGTAGACTCTTGCTCCTTAAACGAAGCCTCCAGCATCTCCGCAAAATTTTCCTCTTCTAGTGCTTCGTTATCGAAGGCCATACCTGTTCCCTTGTGACTAAAAATTTCGTGATTATATCGAAAAACAGCTTGTATTTCTATGGTTTTTGTGAAAAAAGAAGTGGAACGGTACCATTGAGATATGGCTATGGGCTAATTAATGAAAAAAGTCTACGAGAAGCAACCCCTAAAGTGTAAAGAGGTCGTATACGTTTGTCGTCTTAGATCAGGACAGTCTGCTGATCCGGTCGACGACCTCTTGTATGATCCAGTCCGGAGTGGATGCACCCGCACTGATACCGCAATACTCCTTGCCGCTGAACCACTCGGAGTCGAGGTCATCAGCACACTCTATATGGTAGCTATCGGAACAGTTACTCTCAGCGATAGACTGAAGCTGCTTGGTATTGGAAGAGTTCTTCCCTCCGATGACGATCATCACATCCGCATCTTTGGAGAGTTTACGTACCGCGTCCTGGTTCTCAAATGTAGCGTTACAGATGGTATTGAAGACACGTACCTCTTTATAACGGGGGATGAGATAGTCGGTGATCTTCAGATACTCCTCTACTTTACGTGTCGTCTGGGCTACGACAGCGATATGCTCTTTAAGTGAAAGCCCTTCAAGATCAGCGACTTCCGTGACCACATGGGCTCCATGGGTAGCGTAGCTTTTGACCCCTTTGATCTCAGGGTGTTTCTCATCACCAAAGATGACGATGTCATACCCCTTCTCACTCATCTCCTCACAGATCTGCTGTGGTTTGGTCACATAGGGACAGGTCGCATCGATCACATCGACCTTGTTCTCATGGAGCTGTGCCAACTCATCTTTGGGAATACCGTGCGTACGGACCACGGCCGTATCACCGGTACTGAAATCATTCAGGTTCTCTGTGAGCGCGACATCAAAATCACGATTTAAGCGCTCTATCTCTTTGGAGTTGTGGATCAGCGGTCCATAGGTAGCTGAATGACGATTCTCCTCAGCGATCTTGATCGCCCGTTTGACTCCGAAACAGAAACCGTAGTTCTCGGCCAGCTGGATCTTCACAGCTCTACCTTTGTCACTTCTGATAACAGCTCGAAGAAGTTAGGGAAAGAGGTGTTGATACAGTCAATATCCTCTACCTGCATACCGCAACGAAGGCCCGCGATGATAAAACTCATGGCGATGCGATGATCACCGTGACTCTCTACTCTTGCCGTCATCAACTCCCCGCCAGTCACGGTATAGCCATCTTCGAACTCTTCGCTCTCGATGCCGCAATAGCGCAGGTTATCCACGACCGTACTGATGCGGTCGCTCTCTTTGACCCGAAGTTCCGCCGCGTTCTTGATGGTACTCGTACCTTCAGCACAGGCCATGGCGATAGAGAGTGCCGGCAGCTCATCGATGAGCCAGGAGATGTTCTCCTCGACCGTGATCGCATGCAGCGGCGCATATCTGACCGTGATAGTCCCAATAGGCTCATAGCGGTCGTCAGTCGTCTCATAGCTGATATCTGCACCCATACGTTCAAGTGCTTTAAAGGCTTCTGTCCGGGTAGGATTGAGTGTCACCCCTTCAAGGACTGCCGTAGACCCCGGTACGATCGCTGCCGCGACAGCAAAGAAGAAGGCACTCGAAGGATCAGCCGGGACACGGATGTCCAGTGGTGAGAGCAGTCCCTTTAAAGGATGGATAGTCGTCTTCAGGCCATCGACACTGATCTCCGCACCCATCCCTTTTAACATACGTTCAGTATGATCACGGCTTAACTCAGGCTCCGTATAACTACATACTCCATCTGCACTCAAAGCAGCTAAGATCATGGCACTTTTGACCTGTGCTGACGCTATCTTGCTCTCATAATCAAAAGCTTTGATCGACCCTCCACGGATACTCAGCGGTGCCAGATCACCATCTTCACGACCATCAAGCTTAGCGCCAATATCGCGAAGTGGTTTGGTGACACGCTTCATCGGACGGCGTCTAAGGTACTCATCTCCCGTAAGGATGAAGTGCCCCTCTGCAGAAGCCAACAGTCCGCTAAAAAGTCGCATCCCTGTCCCGGAGTTACCACAGTCAAGGATGTTGGCACTCTCTTTAATACCTTCGGAACGGATCCGAAACGTCTCTCCATCATCATCTATGCTCGCACCAAGCTCTTTGATGATGTTTAGCGAGTTCATCGTATCTTCTGCGCGCAGAAAGTTAGTGACTCTCGACTCACCTTCGGCAAGCATCGAGAACATCACGCTGCGGTGTGAGATCGATTTATCCGGTGCGATGGCATCGGTCTTGAACGTAAACTGCTCTGCAGGATAGACAGTGACCTTTCTCATCGCAGTGTCAACCCGAGTTCAGATTCAAGTGTATGCAAGATACCGTTGACAGAGGATGTGATATCTTCCTCTTCAAGGGTCTTCTCCATCGATTGCAAGACAAAACGCAGTGTCAGACTGATGTTCTCCTGCAGACTCTCATCGCGATAACGGTCTACCGGATAGAAGCGGATCACCTCACTGCTCTTGTGCGCTGCTATCACCGCTTCGATCTCTTTGTACTCCATCTCGGCAGGCACCAGAAGACTCAGATCCCGGAAAGAGGCCTGGTAATTCGAGAACGCCTTTGCCTCATGCAGTCCGTAAGCCAGCTTGTCAAAATCAAGTTCACAGAGATAGGTCGTACCCAGATCAAGACTCTCCTGGACATTTGGATGCAATCTGAAGAGCTCGCCGATACGCTTGCCATCGACCATGATGTTGGCACACTGATAAGGGTGTGCAAGCTTATGTGACGCCGTGGCATGCTCAAGCGTGAAATCACCGATGATATCTGAGACATCCTTCGTAAACCTGTCCAGAGTGATCGGCTCCGGTTTTCCACCGTTCTCAAGTCGGTCACGCTCTGCGTCACCGGAGAAGAGCATA
>JAUWRZ010000369.1 GCA_030610325.1 Sulfurimonadaceae bacterium
CCCAAAGAGCTCTTTCCGGATATGATGCTCAACAAGATCACCATCGGTGGAGGTTATGCGGGAAGTAGTGCTACTACGCTTGATAAGATGGCTGTGCGTGATATTGAAGACGATGTCGGCTCAGTCACAGGTGTTAGTGATATCGACAGTGTCATCATGCCAGGAAAGTTCGGTATCATCCTCTCTCTTGATGAGGACGCGGATGCTGATCGTGTACTTGACAAGGTAAAAGACTCCATCGCCAATGTCCGACAGTATCTGCCCTCAGATATGGATGAGCCGATCGCAATGCTGCTCGATCATAACCGTGATCTCATCAAACTGGCGATCTCCTCAGAAACGGTCGGTTTTGATGAGCTGCTGAGTGAGGCGAAGAAGATCCGTAGTGAGATCTTGAAGATGCCACATATCAGCGAAGTCGCCATCTTTGGGGACTCGGACAAGAAGATCGAGATAAAGATCGATGCCGAGACCCTTAAGGCGTATGGACTCGACCCCTCAGCTGTCATCAATACTATCAAAGAGCTCTCCTACACTTTTCCTATAGGTAATATCGATGATAAGGACGAGTTTGTCTTTGTCTCTACGGTCAATGGTAAAGAGGATGTCGAGTCATGGGAGAAGACACTGCTGCGTATAGATGGACGCTACCTCTATCTCAGTGATATTGCCTCCGTCAGGATCTATCACCCTGAAGATGTCACGATCTCCTCCTACAATGGTACAAAATCATTGACGCTGAGTATCTCAAAAGATATGACCGGTGACTCGTTTAAACTCTCTAAAGCTATGAAGGAGAAGAGAGCAGGGTACGATGAGCAGTATAAAGATATCGATTTCGAGCTCTATCATGACAACTCTGTCCCGGTAAAGAACCGTCTCGATATCATCATCTCCAATCTTACCCTGGGTCTTATCCTGATCTTTTTCACCATGTATCTGCTTATCAACCGTAATACAGCACTGATAGTGACGATGGGGGTACCGTTCTCTTTTATCATAGGACTGATCTTCATCTATCATATGGGTTATTCGCTCAACCTGGTCTCGCTGATCGGGGCCATCCTGGTCGTGGGGATCGCGGTCGATGATGCGGTCGTGGTCTCGGAGAACATCCAACGTCATATCGACGAGGGGATGACGCCTTCTGAAGCGGCCCTGACCGGTGTGCAGGAGGTGATGTTACCGATCACTCTGGCGACCTTGACTACGGTAGTCGCCTTTATGCCGATGTTCATGTTAAGTGGTGAGATGGGACTCTTTATCAAGCTTATCCCTGTCGTGGTCATCATGGTCCTCTTTGGATCACTGCTGGAGAGTTTTTTCTTCCTGCCGCTACATGCCAAGACATTTCTGAAGAAGAACAACAAGTCACGTGACTGGTCCTGGTTGACAGACCGTTATGAGCGTCTGCTTCATCTGATGCTGAGTTTTAAGAAGAGCACTCTGCTACTCTTCTTTATCATCGTCCCAATGTTGACTTTTGGAGTACTAAAGGTGCAGAACTTTCAGTTCTTCCCCTCGTTTGACGCAGATAAACTCTATGTCACCGGAAAACTGAACATCAACACTTCTCTTGAGACGACTTACGCCATCGCCGAAGAGATCACGGCTGAGATCTTGGAGCATAAAGAGGAGCTCTTTATCGACAGTATCGTGCAGCTCAGCGGTAATCGTAAGAACCTTGCTCAGGAGTGGGTCGATGGCAGCAACATGTTCTTTATCACCCTGAACCTGCATGAGATGGTAGATACCAATTTTGTCAACAAATATATCAACCCCATCCTCGACCTCTCTTTTGAATTTGATGACCCTACCAAGATACGGACACTCTACTCCTATGAGATCGGAGCAAGGATACGCGAGATCATGGAGAAATATCATGAGAAGTATGATTTCGTAGAGTTTGCTCTGATGGAGCGTAAGGTCGGACTCATCAAGACTGAGATCGAGATCAACTTGCTTGGCAGCAACGATGAGGAAGTGGTCGAAGCGGTCAAGAGACTGAAATCTGAACTTGGTACTATTGAGCATGTCAATGAGATAGTGGATAATGCCCGTTATGGCAAGACAGAGTACAAGATCAAGATCAACAGCTACGGCGAGCAGCTAGGTCTGACAGAGGGGCGTGTCGCATCGACCTTAAGCAGTTATTTCCTCGGTAATCGTAAAGCGTTGAGTTTTGATGATGACGGGGTCATCGAGATCACGACGGAGTTTAGTGATAAAGACAACCTCTCCAAGCTGATAGATTTTGACTTTCCTCTGGGTGATGGGCGCTTTATCCAGCTTGATGAGGTGGTGGACTTTATCCAGGTCAAAGATTACGAGATGATCGTCAAAGAGAACGGTAACATCGTCAAGACGGTCAGTGCCTACATCGATAAAGGTACGATCACCTCCAGTGAGGTCCTTGCACAGCTCTCTCCTGTAGTAGAGCAGATAGAAGCAAGTGGGATCGTCGTCGATATCCTTGGGGAGAAGGAGAAGAACGAGCAGCTGCGCGATGATATGCTTCGCGCGGTGGGTGTGGCACTCTTTTTGATGCTGATACTGCTGCTGCTTATCTTCCCAAAGGTAAAATATGCGTTGATGATCCTCTCGGTCATCCCGTTCTCTATCGTAGGGGCACTCTTTGGTCATCTGATCATGGATATGCACATCACGATGCCATCGGTCATCGGGATGCTCGGACTTGCCGGGGTCGTGATCAATGACGGGATCATCATGCTCGATTTTCTACACGGGACGCACGATACAAAAGCCTTTTATAAACGGGCGAAACAGCGCCTACGACCGATCATCATAACATCGATCACCACCTTTATCGGTCTCTCTACGCTGATATTCTTTGCGACGGGTCAGGCAAAGATCATGCAGCCTCTGGCGATATCACTCGGTTTTGGGCTGCTCTGGGGGACGATCATCAACCTGCTTTATCTTCCGACGCTCTATGCGATGGTGAACAAGATACGTCCAGAACAA
>JAUWRZ010000332.1 GCA_030610325.1 Sulfurimonadaceae bacterium
ATCCGCAGGACCAAGCCCCATCCACTCGTAGCAAAGAACTGTGAGTTCACCTTTTCACGAGGATCGGTGACATGGGACAAAGTGATCTTCAAAGATAAGATCACACTACTGCTTGATGTACGCACCGGTGAAAGTGAACGAGGGAACCTGCTTCCCGATCAGAGTGAGAAAAGCTATAAGCGTGTACTGAACCTTGTCCGTACCCTTAGACCGATCACCTTTCATATCATCCCGAAGAACATGAAAGATGGTGACGGTTTCACCCTTCAGCCCTTTGATGTGATCGATGAGAAGACCACCCGTCTAAACCCTCTTTTTGATGCGGTCTTCTTCTGTTCGGTCGAGACAGTCAAGAAAGCACTTGCTTACACACCTAAAGTATCATGATGGATGGGACTAAACGTACAGATATCCGAAGTGGCATGAGCGTAGCCATCGTACTCAAACAAGATCAGGAGAGTGGACGACTGACTGATGGCATAGTCCGTGATATCCTCACCAGATCTGCCACACATCCTCACGGCATCAAAGTACGTCTTATGAGCGGTGAAGTCGGACGGGTAAAAGAGATAGTCTAGATGACACTCTACGTCGATGGTGATGCTTTCCCCAATCTATTAAAACCCATCTTACTGCGTGCCATCGAACGACTTAAGATCAGGACTGTCGTCGTATCGAACAAACGTATCACACTCGGTAAGTCAAAATATGTCACTTATGTGATCGTCGAACAGGGTGCTGATGAGGCAGATCACTATATAGCAGAGTCAGCCGATGAGGGAGATCTTGTCATCACCGCAGACATCCCACTTGCTGATCGCATCATCACAAAAAAGGCCCATGCCATCGATCACCGGGGTGAGCTCTATAGCCATGATAATATCAAACAGTATCTGGCGATGCGAAACCTGATGGAAGAGATACGTGATAGTGGAGAGATGACAAGAGGGCCAAAGCCATTCAGTCAAAAAGACGCCCATGAGTTTGCCAACCAGTTACACCGGTTTTTGACCAGATATTGTCAGTAAGATAAATATTGGATGTAAGAGCAGGTCGATATCGCAGTTGCAAGACGATAGGACCTGGATCTTTTAGGAGAAAATGGAAAAAAAGGACGAAAGGGCAAGATAGGTCGAGCCTCTCATCCTATCTACTCTTTCTACACAAAGTATAACATTATTATTTATTATTGTGTTATATCATGGGTATAATCCCTGAAATCAATCGATTATGTTACGATAATACACTTTACGTACAAATCACTATTTTCACACTCACATATCAGCCCTAACTGATCTACTGCGCTAGAATCATATAAAGGGCATATCTAATGATGTTATACATCATCAGGGTCATCAGATATACCTAGAAAAGGAGTCCTCATGTACTCACCACTTTTTCTCCTATCTACCCTACTCCTCCTGACATCCGCAACTGCTGAGTCTAGTGACTCCAAAACAGTCGTAAAGCATGATCACAAAAGCGAGTATACTTTTCCCCGATGGAAGAGCCTTCACCGACTCAATGATGAGCCGCTGGACTCCGATGCACACAGAGCCTGGGTGGACATCTATGTAAACAGGCAAGCGCAGAAGGCTTATACCAAAAGAGCACCACTCTTTCCGGTGGACTCGATAATAGTCAAACCTCTATATAGTGATCCCCAGCGTTCTGAGATCGCTCGCCTGGTCATCATGATGAAGATGGGAAAAGGGTATGACCCGAAAAATGGGGATTGGTGGTATGGGGTCTACGATGAGACCGGTATGAAAGGGTGGTATCAAGGTAAGCTCACATCCTGCATAAAGTGTCATGCTCGTGCAAAAGAGACAGACTATATGTTTTCAGAAACGGTGATGGAGAGTATTGAGGAGATGCGTTAGAAGAGGCTGCTCAGAGACGATCATACTGATCGCTTCTGAGTCTTTTTTAGGTAGATACTACGCTTACCACTTTCTAATAGCGATATGGCAGGCCACACAGTTGTTGATCATCTCACCAAATGATTTTGTCGTATCATTGTAGTTATTTGCATCAACAGCTTTTTTCATATCTTGAAGATGTTCCCCCATATGATCACTAAGGTTGTTGACTACCTGGACAGAGATGTTCTTTTTATGTACAAAGTCCTTCACATCGATCTTGCCAAAGATATTATTGGCATTCTCGATCATCTCGATACCGTTTAGTATCTTCTGCTTATCACTGTAAAAAAAGCCTTCTTGGATGCTATCTACACCACTGTTCATAAGCTGCATCGTAGCATTGATAGTCACGGAGTCGTCACTTGACGCAAATAGAAATGACGCGCTCATCAGCGTTGCCAGTATGATCTTTTTCATAATACTCTCCATTGGATTTGTCTTTAACTGAGAATATCATAATCTGTTTTAATTTAATTTTAAAAAAATAAATCCAGTTGTTATTTGTTTACTTTGACAAGCCCTTGTATCGAACAGCAACATCCACAAGATGTACTAACCCCCTCTCTATAGGCTTTTATCACACTATAGGGCACTTCTAATGACCGTATATTGATTTCGATTGCTAATCATCCTCTCTTCGACGAGGATGAGAAGAGTCACTCTGATGCAAAAAGGAGGCGACCTCTTTAAAGATATCTTCCTTCCCTTCACCGGTTATGATGACATGATGTGACAGGTCCGGTTCAAAAAGCACTTTCTCCTTTGAGCGGATACGCTCCAGGATAATAGCAGCACTTCGAGAGTTGACGACAGGGTCATCTTTACTCTGGATGATCAGTGCTGGAACGGTGATATTTGGAAGCGCTGCATAGACAAACCGCATCAGCTCTTTAAGCTGGCCAACAGAACTCAAATAGTGCTTTGCATAATTAATATGGGGGTTCTCCGGTTCGCTCTCCACATACTCGACACCCGCATCAAATATGGCCAAAAAGTCATTTAAGACATTAAGCGTCGGTACGACATAGTGTGCCCGGATATCATCAAGCTTCATCGCAGAGTTGATACAGACTACACCATCGATGCGTTCTGCCTTTCTCGATGCTGCAAGTAGAGCAAGCAGTCCGCCCGTCGAAAACCCTCCGACATAGAGATGCTTGCAGACCTGTCGCATAGCCGCATAGGCACGCTCATATGACTCATACCACTGCTCATGCGTCGTATCTCGAAGGTCTTCGGGCATCGTACCATGTCCTTTGATCCGCACGCCATACACATTGACACCCTGCTTATGCAGATACTCCGCTATCTCACGGACCTCTTCCGGAGCCGACTTGTACCCATGCGCAAAGATG
>JAUWRZ010000162.1 GCA_030610325.1 Sulfurimonadaceae bacterium
GATGACGAGACGTATCCAGCGGGGACTGTCGCCATTCACGGCGGATAAGAACCATATGCATCACTTCCTTTATAATATGAAAGCGGATGTGAAGTTCACGGTTATGCTGATCGTCTATGTGCAGTTAGCTTTCTCGATCATCGGTTATCAGCTGCATGAAGCAGATAACATGCTCTCGCTTATCTTGTTTGGGACACTCTTCTTCATCTTCTTGAACCTCTTCGATCAGCGGATCAGAAAGCGTAGACGGAAAAAGGGGAAGTGGGTTGGCAGGAATAGGCGTGATTCTGATAAAGTAGAGAAGTAGACTTCTCTACAGATCACACCTGCTCTTGAGCTTCTGCGGTGATATTAGTTCGCCCATAGAGTCGCGTTATCGCTAACAGATCTTCTGCTACATCGGTGGAGAGTGCCTCTTCGGAAAATCGCCACTGCCAGTTCCCACTTGACGTACCCGGTCGGTTCATACACGCCTCACTTCCGAGTCCAAGCAGGTCTTGAAGCGGAAAGATCGCGATAGATGCGACTGATGAGAAGGCTGCTCGTATCATATCGCGGTGGATCATTGCACCATCCGTGTTTAGGTAACGCCGGGTGAAGTCTTTTACCGTCTCGGGCTGCTGCTCCCACCATCCAACGACAGTGTCGTTATCATGGGTACCTGTGTAGATGACCTGATTGTGTTGATGATTGTGTGGCAGGAACGAAGAGATGTTGAGCCCCTCCTCATCGACTGCCTCAAAACCAAATTGCAAGACGGCAAGTCCCGGAAAGCCAAGCTCTTCAAGCATCTGTGTCACATCTTCGGTGATGACACCAAGGTCTTCCGCGATGATCGGTACATCACTGTCAAGTTCACTCGCTATAGTGTGAAACAGCTCTGTACCCGGGCCCTCTCTCCATCTGCCGTTGATAGCTGTCTCCTCATCCGCAGGGATCTCCCAGTAACCGGCAAAACCTCTGAAGTGGTCTACACGGATATGGTCGAACATGGAAGCAAGCAGTTCAAAGCGTTTTACCCAGAAGGAGTACTTCTCTTTTTTGAGCTTTTTCCAGTCAAAGAGTGGATTGCCCCAGCGTTGTCCAGTCTCACTGAAGTAGTCAGGTGGTACCCCGGCGACTACTTTCGGCTGACCTTTTCTATCGAGCTGAAACCACTCAGGATGGCTCCAGACATCACTGGAGTCATGAGCGACAAAGATCGGGATGTCACCAATGATCTCGATCCCCTGCTCAGTCGCATAGGTATGTAGTCGGTCCCACTGATCGAAAAAGAGAAACTGGATGAAGCGCTGTAGTTCTATCTCTTCGGCAAGCAGGGCTGAATATTTGGCAAGGGCTTTACGTCGACGCTTTATCAGCTCTGTTGGCCACTGAGTCCATGGTTGACTATGATGGTACTCTTTGAGTGCGGCGAAGAGGACAAAATCTTCCAGCCACTGCTCGTGCTCTGTACAAAACCGCTCATATCGGGCTACGATCTCTATTGGACTCTCTGTCAGAAAGTTCTCATGGGCTTTTTTTAACAGGTCATGTTTATAGCTTATGACATTCGCAAAATCCACATGCTCAGTGGGAAACGCTTTTCTTAAGAGAGCATCATCTTTTAAAAGACCGTCTGTGATAAGCAGGTCGGGACTGATAAGCATAGGGTTTCCCGCAAATGCGGAAAGCGACTGATAGGGAGAGTCACCGTATCCGGTCGGTCCCAGTGGAAGCATCTGCCAGACGCGCTGTCCTGATGTGTGAAGAAAGTCTATGAACTCATAGGCTCCGGGTCCAATATCACCTATCCCCCAATCACCTGGAAGAGATGTAGGGTGGAGTAAGATACCGCTGGTACGTTGTGTTGTCATGTATGTCTAGCCTCAGTTGAAGGTGTTTTGTCCTAATGATCGCGTATTATACATACTTAAAGCCTCCATCTTCTTTTGCGTCTCTTTTTAAGAGTAGGGTCATCATCGAGCCAGGCGGTAAAGAGTTTAAAGCCCAATGCCAAGATCACGGAACCGACAAAGAGG
Organism: Sulfurimonadaceae bacterium; assembly: GCA_030610325.1. Classification (GTDB taxonomy): domain Bacteria; phylum Campylobacterota; class Campylobacteria; order Campylobacterales; family Sulfurimonadaceae; genus BB26. Next base: position 2,022 of record JAUWRZ010000162.1, read on the forward strand.
CCGATGATCCCTGCGAGAATCAGACCGCCGATGGCACCAAGTAAGATGACCAGCATCGGGATGTCGACACCGCGACCGAGTAGCATCGGTTTTAAAAAGGCATCACTCATCGTGATGAGGATAGACCAGATCAAAAAGATCACAGCCGGAGCAGTACCTATATAGTAGAAGGCGTAAGCAGCGATCGGTACAAGGATCAACAAGAGTGGAAGCTGGATGATCGCTATGAAAAAGACCAGCAGTGAGAGTAGCCCTGCAGCAGGTATATCGATAGCTATCAAGCCCATGGCTGCGAGGATGGCCTGGATAAGTGCGATCCCCAGGACTCCCTGGACGACACTGCGGATGGTAGCCGCTGAGAGTACTGCCCAGTCCTGGCCGTTCTCACCGAAGACCCGTCTGGCTACGGTGTGCGAGGCTTTGATGCTGCCTTCACTGTTGGCCAGGAAGATACCGGCAATGATCAAGGCTGCGATGAACTGTAGTACGCTGGTAAGCCCGCTTCCCAGCGCAGACAGGAGGGTCGCTCCGGCTGACTTTAGTTGAGGGGCATACTGTGCTATCACGCTTTCATGGTTGACCGAAGCAAGAAACCATGTGCTGTCGAGTCGAGCTCCTATTATTGGTATGGTGGCGATGATGTCCGGAGGCGGCGGGATACGTAGTGACCCATCCTTAAGTGACTCTGATATCTCAGTCACGTTCTCTACCATCGATCCTGAGAGTATCACGGTAGGGACGATAAGCACGATAAGTGCGATGATCGTAAAAAGTGTCGCCGCGAGTGTACGACGGTTGCCGAGGAGATGCTCCAGTCTAAATATCAGTGGTGCGGCAGCGACAGCGATGATCACACCCCACAAGACCGGGATAAGAAAGGGCTGCATGATCAGGTAGGAGAGGGTGACCAGCACGAGGATCAGACCTATGCGTATGGAGGACTCGACGGCGTTCTTTACAAAGAGTTCGTCGGTCGTATTATCTGCCATCGTAGACCTCTGTATTGCTTGGTGTTCTCATCTGTTTTCCTATTATTGATAGATCGCTCTTATCTGGTCATGTCCTAAAACGGCTGTTGTATCATCACCCACATCGTCGAACCTTCGTCACCAAAAGCCATCTCAAAACGAATAGGCATCTTTGCAGCCAGTGCGCGGACACTGAAGCCGACATCATACTTCATATCACTTAGCAGGGTCCCGACATCATACTCTGGTGCGACACGTCCAGCTTCCGCGAAGAGGACGGTCTGAAACCAGTCGATGGGGATAGGGTTCCACTTTTGGTCACGCATTGGATTTAGTGAGGGGATGATACGGTACTCGGCTGCAAAATAGATAGCAGCCTTATCACTGAAACGGTTGGAGTCATAGGCCCGCATACGGTTCCATCCGCCCAGGCGAGCTCCCTCCCACATCGGCGGTTGATGGGCATCAAAGATAGCATCCGGATTGGCAGGGTCAAACTTTTTAGACTTATCCCAAGAGGGTGAGTACGCTGTCCAGCTGTTGAGTGCGATGACGTTCTGACGTGTCCAGCTAAGGTTGTCAAACTCAAAATAGTGCGAATATCCAGCTTCAAGTGAGCTCCAGCTCTGGGTAGAGTTAGCCCAGCCAAAGTCACTGGAAAACTTGGTCATAAAACTGTAACCTCTTGATGGATTGTCCGGATAGTCTGTGTTGTCATGTTCGAGATAAAGCCTTAGACCATTGGTATTGACACTTGGCTCCTCTATCAGTTTATCTGCCGTCCACTTTGTGTAGAAGAGTTCGGTGCCGAAGATGGTCTGACCTGTCACAAAAGGTGCACCGCCACCGACATCGTCACGGTTGACCGGGATACCGCGTCGCATCTTGATGACCGGCAGGACCTCATCTTTACTCTCACCCAAAGGAAGGACGTAACGAAAGTCGACCTTCATCCAGTTATTGTAGCCTTGTGTCTGAAACGGTGTCAGCTCCCTTGGATCATCAGACTCCACATCTTTTTTGGAGTCGTGACTTCCATCAAGATAGAGGCGCTGGTTTGGATAGTAAGCGTAGGAACCGAGCATAGTAAGAAACATACGTTTGGAAAAAGAGGGTCTATAACCGCTTATGCCGAGAAAGGCACCACTTGTACGTGCTTCATCATCTTTGATGTTCTGTTCATCATAGAACTTCTGCACCTCCTGACTCTCACTGACAAAGGCACTGGCGACAATAGTCATCTGCGGCTGGAAGAAGCCGTTGAAGATACCGACGAGACCGGTAGTAAAACCCATGCTCTCAGAGCTAAATACGTAAGGAAGGGCTATCCAGGAGGATTGCTTCTTGGAGGCATTGATATCTTCTACGATAAACTCACTTGCTCCCAAAGAGAGAGGAAGCAGAGTGATGAGTAGAACTGCGGTCGATCTACTCACATGATCGATGTGCTTTTTGAGCATCACCACCCTTTACGGTAGTAGCGGTTAAGGTCATATAGACCTGCCTGTAGGGGGTCAGTGTCATTTAGATGCTTCTGAAACCAGTCGTGAGTCTCCCAAAAGTCCTCATCAGAGCGACTGGTGAAATATTTTTTGATCTTCTTATCATAAGCCTTACTGCCATCAAAGTTTGCTATCAGATCAAAGAAGTCTGGCAGGTCTTTATAGTGTATCTGTCCAAAAGCGTTCGGATAAGAGCCTATGGAGTAGGGGACGAAGTCTATCGTGTCTTTTGTACTGTCACGCTGGTCTTCACCATTGAAGAGCGATTTGACATTGTCATGCCATCGGTTGATCACCAGTGATGTGACATAGTCCTTCCCATCAGGCATGATGATACGAAGATGCATCAGATTGATGCCCTCATCGACGACATGAGTTATAAAGCCAGTTCCCGGTGCAGTCAGAGATCGTGCACCATCTTTTATCTCTTCGACACTATTGAAGTGTTTTGGCATCTTTGGCGGCTCTTGCCCTTCACTGTAGTAGTTGATATCATCAAAACTTATCTTGGTCTCTTTAAGGATGTGTTCGTTGACTACCTGCTCGATAAACTCACCTCTTGGGTGTTGGGAGGTAAAGTCGATCTTTGTGCCACGCTTGAAGATGTTCTTCTTACGCTTTTGCATAGCGCTATCGCCGATGTACCATGACTTAAACATCGGAAGACGTGCCTCTTTTGGCATATAAGAGAGAAAGTTGGCTTCTCCTTCGATGCGAAGAAAATCCATATAGCGTCTGATGTTTGTCTGATGTGAGACATTGCCATAGATGTCATAACCGGCTACGAGGGCGTAGTAGATACGCTCAAACTGAGGATAGTCGATCACCCACGCGGTACGGGGAAGCTCTCCGACTACCCCACGCTGTACTGAAGCACTGTTGAAGTGACGGTAGACGGTCAGCAGTGGAGCATCCTCGGCACTTTCGCCTTTCCAGATCCCTTCAAGGCCAAGACCATCGGGGTAGGTCTCATCATAGAGTGCCTGTTTGGCATTGAAATAAGCGCGATATTTCTTGCGGTATTCGTCACTGAAGGTCTTCCAGACAGCTCGGTTGTTGGTCTCAATAGGCATCTTGAGATTGCTTGCCTGTCGCATCAGAAAACCTGGCTGTTGGACTGAGAGCTCATATTCAGGGTCTTGGAACATCACCCAGAAGTGGTCGTGGATGACATTGAGCGCC
>JAUWRZ010000532.1 GCA_030610325.1 Sulfurimonadaceae bacterium
CATGTCATCGATGCACTCTCTGCGAGACTGCTTCTCTATCTGGGTGGAGCAGATGTCTTTTATGAGAACTTCATCGACTGTGAGGTACGCATAGAGTCTCGTGGCAACAAAGCTGGTTTCAATGCTTATTTTCACGACAACATCATCATGCAAAATGTTGGTGACACTGTTGCCAATCGTATTGTGATCATGAATGATGTGCAAAAAAGCCGTTTTATTAACAACAAGCTCTATGGGTCTGCCGGTGTAAGTAGAGGCTTCTACCTTGACTCAGCATCAGGTGGGACAGATGTCGTCATCATCGGAAATAGTATGGATCTGGTCAAGAGTGGTGCTGTAGGGATCGATAATCGGGGTAGGGCTATCCTGGAGAGAGATAACAGTATAACGCAAGGTTTCAAAGGGGTGATACCGGTAAAGTGATGGGCAGCAGGTCTCTCAGATGATCAGGACTCTTTCATGGTGAATCGTTTATAGTGCAAGGCGTCGAGTACAAAGATAGGTGAGGAGATAAGGTTTCTTCTCCAAAGGCGTCGAGGCTCTTGAAGAAACCTTGGCAGCCACTCAAGATGCCAATCTATCCAGAACTGTGAAGGCCTGATGATAGTAGCTGAATAGAAGTCAAAGACAGCGCCTATGGGCGTCATCACCTTTAGATCCAGCTGATCTTTATGCTGATATAACCACTTCTCATGCTTGGGTGCAGTCATCCCAAGGAAAAGGACATCGGGCTTGAAATCGTTTATCCTTTTGATCATATCGGCACTATCCTCAGCAGAGAAATCTTTTTTAAATGGTGGTGAGTAGGTCGCTACCTCAATATTTTTGTATTCGCTATTGACACGTTCTTTTATCTTTTGTAAGGTCTGTGATGATGAGCCTAAGTAAAAGCATCGTCCACCTGTTCTATCAAGAAGTCCAAGAAGATGGAGATGGATATCTGAACCGGCGATCTTCTTAATATGATCACTGTTATGATAGGTCGAAGCTAAGACGATCGCACTTCCATCAGGCACGAGTATATCTGACTCCTTTAGCGATGATCGAAAGAGTCTGTCTTTTTTGGCCAGGACATAAGAGTGTGCGTTGATGGTATTGATGATCATCTTACGGTCATCTTTGATCTTGATCTTCATGATGTCATCAGCAAAGATGTCATATCCCAAGACATGAGTGGATAGATAGGGCACTAGGTATTATCCTTTTGAAAAAGATTAGGCATACATACGACCAAATCGCTCTTTGATCCAGCCTGAGGTCTTTTTGATCAGTTTGTTGGTGTAACTTGCCTGATAACGAAACTCCCCGCTTATGAGATCATCGGGTCTGCTCTCATCTGTGAAGAGAAGGTCACATCTATCAGAAGTATCAAGGTGTGTCTGATAGATGTCTACTCCTGAGCAGTGCGTAGCATCCCCACCGAAACCTATGTTCTGGATCTTGGAGACCTTAGGATAGATGGCATACTTCTCCTCTTTGTACATCGCATAAAACCATCTGATTGCCCAGGAGTGGTTCTTCCCTTCAATAGAGTGTCTAAGCATACGCGCC
>JAUWRZ010000440.1 GCA_030610325.1 Sulfurimonadaceae bacterium
AAGAGCGTCATGTGGTCCGTAGGTTAGAGACAGATGGGGCCAAAGAGGGATCGTTCACTCTCACTGGCTTGAGTAATGCTCATCAATATGAGGTAAGAGCATTCCTCAATGGGTCATTCCATGAGGAGGACTATTACCCTTTTGAGGTCATAGAGAGTGGTGAACCGGGGTCAGTCATCATCAATGAGGTCCTTGCTGCCAATGCTCATAAGAACCTCGATCCTGATTTTTCCAAGTTTGCGGACTGGATAGAGCTCTATAACACCGGTAGCACAAGCATCGATCTGGGTGGTTACGGTCTCAGTGACAAGGTCTCGGAAGTGAAGTGGACCATACCTGAAGGTACGATCTTAAAAGCACGTAGCTACATGCTCTTTTGGGCAGATGATGAAGATACCAGCCTGCTCGAACACCACACCAACTTTAAACTAAAAAGTAAGGGTGAGGCAGTCGCACTTTTTGACCCTAGCGGTCAGTTGGTCGACTCCATCGTGTTTGGTAAGCAAGAAACTGATATCTCCTGTACACAGGTCGGCGGGACAGTCAGTTATATGTACCCTACGCCAAATGCGGAGAACTGGGACCTTTTTAGCCAGCCGACCTTGTCTTCAGCCCCAAGTTTTTCTGAAAAGGGTGGCTTTTATGACAACTCGGTAAAAGTACGCCTTACCGCTCTAAGCGGTGCTGAGATCTACTATAGTACAGATGGTTCCTACCCGACATATGGCTCTAAAAAGTATACAGGCTCCATTCGTATCGAGAAGACCACTGTTCTGAGAGCTATGAGCGTCGAAGAGGGTAAGTTCCAGAGTAAGCGTGTGACCCACACCTATATGATAGATGAAGAAACGACTCTACCGGTCTTCTCCCTTACGACGGATGAGGACTATCTTTGGGATCCGATGATCGGGATCTATACTGAGGGTATCAACGGTGCACCAAAAGTGTGCGGTGATGGTAATGCGAACTATATGCAGGAGTGGAGACGCCCGGCAAATATTGAGTACTACGATAAAAACGGCAGACTTGGCTTCTCTCAGGAGATCCACATGGAGATCAGCGGTACCTGTACGAGAGAGCAGGCACAAAAGTCTCTAGGGATCAAAGCGGATGATATCTATGGTCCGGACAACATCGACTATAAACTGTTTGCTGAAAAGGATATCTCTGAGTTTAAAAGCTTCAAGCTTAAGAACTCGGGGCAGGATTGGTGGAAGACGATGTTCCGTGATGCTATGGAACAGCGACTTATCAGAGATGACCTCGATATAGACTATCAGGCATACGAGCCCTCTATCGTCTTTTTAAATGGTGAGTATTGGGGTATTCACAATGTCCGTGAAAAAAGAAATGAGGATTATCTGGCAAGTAACTACCCTGGTCTTGATCCAGACGAGATAGACATACTCTATGCCGATCTTGTAGTCAAGGAGGGTAAGACAGATGATTATGAAGCGATGCTTAGTTTTATTGAGAACAATGCACTCTCTAATGATGCGAACTACGCTCATGTAGCCGCTCAGATGGAGATAGATAACTACATCGATTATCAGATCACGCAGATCTACATAGCTAACTTTGACTGGCCGGGTAACAACATCCGCTACTGGAAAGAGCAGACTGCCGGGGCCAAATGGCGCTGGATGATGGATGATCAGGACGCGGGTTTCAACCTTTTTGATGAAGCACCATCTTCTGATCCGGAGGAGTTTGGCCTGACACATGATACCTTGGCATTTGCGACAGCAGAAGATAGTGACAGCTGGAGAAATGCTCCATGGTCGACCTTCCTGCTAAGAAACCTGCTTACAAACGAGGGTTTTAAAGAGAAGTTCGTTGCCAGATACAACACACTGCTGGACTCTACGTTCCAGCCAGACCGTGTCGTCGCCCTTATAGAGCAGATGAAAGCGGTCATCAAACCGGAGATGCCTAGACATATCGAGACCTGGGGTGACGCAGGACCTGATTATGCCAATATGGGTGAGTGGGATGATAATGTCGATGTCATGATAGATTTTGCACAGAAACGACCAGATATTGCCAAGCGACATCTCGACCAGATGTTCCCGCAATAACTGAGATATAGAGGGCCTTGGCAGTTCAGTTAAGACGCCAAACGATATCTCCCGTTATGAGACCATGCTGGGAGCATGGTCTTAGGTAGTAAGATAATATCAATGGATGCAGTAGGCCCCCACCCCAGTGTGCTTAAGTCAAGAGGTATGGATTTGGAATGGGAAGGCTTTGCCTCCGCAGTTCGGGAGTAATAGTGGAGAGTGCCAAGGGTCAGCACTCCTAAGACTCTCCGTTTCCGAAGATGCTTACGTCAATGGTAATGGAGGGGGGACTATACTCTTTCGTTAGATACTAGCTAAAAGATCGGATAAGCTTCTAAAACTCTTTCATCGCGCGTTCGATATCGCGTTTCATATCTTTCTCTTTGAGATCATGACGTTTATCATGCAATT
>JAUWRZ010000428.1 GCA_030610325.1 Sulfurimonadaceae bacterium
AAAGCAGACATATACTTCTCTTCCGGGATAGACGATGATGGCATAGGGAGCCTTTTTGTCTGCAATCATACTGATCTTTGCATTGAAAAAGCTTGAGTATCATCAATGACCCACATCATCAGTTCACTTAGCTCTCACATCTACAACCAAATCTTCAAGGGTACCTCTGAAGACCCTGTATATCATCACACAAGGCCTTCAGAGGTACCCTTAAGTATTTGTAGGCTATTATCACCCACCAATTCTAACATATCCGGACATTGAATGAACGACCTCTTAGATACCAGCGACATAGAAAACATCAATATTGAGGATACGCTGCAAAGCAGTTACCTCGACTACTCCATGAGTGTCATCATCGGCCGTGCACTGCCTGATGTACGCGATGGCCTCAAGCCGGTCCACCGCCGGATCTTGTTCGCCATGGACAAGCTCAATCTCTCAGCCGGTGCCAAGTATAAGAAATCAGCCCGTATCGTCGGGGATGTCATCGGACAGTATCACCCACACGGTGATACTGCTGTCTATGATGCTCTCGTACGTATGGCACAACCTTTCTCTATGCGCATGATGCTCGTCGACGGTCAGGGTAACTTCGGTTCCATCGACGGTGACAACGCGGCTGCCATGCGTTATACAGAAGCACGTATGACCAAATATGCCGGTGAACTTCTCAAAGACCTTGAGAAAGAGACCGTCAACATGGTCGAGAACTACGATGGCACCACTAAAGAGCCTGAAGTCCTCCCTACCCGTGTCCCTAACCTGCTGATCAACGGCTCCTCGGGTATTGCCGTAGGTATGGCTACAAACATCCCACCACACAATCCACGTGAAGTGCTCTTAGCACTCACTCATATGATGGATAACCCTGATGCTACTCTTATAGACCTGATGGAGTTCATCAAAGCACCAGACTTCCCTACCGGCGGTACGATCTATGGTAAGAAGGGGATACTTGATGCCTACGAGACAGGACGGGGCCGTATCAAAGTACGTGCCAAGAGCCATATCGAGAAAAAAGGGAACAAAGATGTCATCGTTGTCGATGAACTCCCTTATATGGTCAACAAATCCCGCCTTATAGAGAGCATCGCCCATCTGGTCAAAGACAAGCAGGTAGAGGGGATCTCCGAGATCCGTGATGAGTCAGATCGTGAAGGTATTCGTGTCGTGATCGAGCTTAAGCGTGATGCGATGAACGAGATCGTCCTCAACAATCTCTATAAGTCGACTAATATGCAGACGACTTTCGGGATAATCATGCTCTCTATCTACAATCAGGAACCTCGCGTCTTCACCCTGATAGAGATGCTAAACCACTTCATCAACCACCGTAAGACCGTCATCATACGCCGAACGATCTTCGATCTGGAAAAAGCAAAAGCTAAAGCACACATCCTCGAAGGTCTTAAAAAGGCACTGGACCATATCGATGCCATCATCAAGCTGATCCGTGCCAGTAAAGACACAGAGACAGCCAAAGAGGGATTGATCAGCGAGTTTGACTTCTCAGCTATCCAGGCTCAGGCGATCCTCGATATGCGCCTGCAAAAACTGACCGGTCTTGAGCGTGAGAAGATCGAAAACGAACTACGCGAACTTCATGCTCTCATCGAATATCTTGAGTCGATCTTAAAAAGTGAGAGTGTACTCAAAAGCATCATCAAAGAGGAGTTTGGGGAAGTCCTGGACACCTACACAGATGAGCGACGTACAGATATCGAAGACAACTATGATGATATCGACATCGAAGACCTTATCCCTAATGAGCCGATGGTCGTGACTATCTCGCATCGTGGCTACATCAAACGCGTACCGTTGAGCAACTACGAGAAACAGAGACGCGGTGGTAAAGGCAAGACGGCTCTGACTACCTACGAAGATGATTTCATCGAGAACTTCTTCACCTGTATGACCCATGACACCCTCTTGTTCATCACTGACCGGGGTCAACTGCACTGGTTAAAAGTCTACCGCATCCCTGAAGGCTCACGAACAGCCAAAGGTAAGGCAGTCGTCAACCTTCTCAATCTCGTCCAGGATGAGAAGATCCGCTCTATCTTGCCGACAACTGATTTCAGTGATAATAAATCGCTGGTCTTCTTCACGCAAAATGGAGTCGTCAAACGTACAAAACTCAGTGACTTCTCAAATATTCGCAGCAATGGTGTGCGAGCCATCGTACTTGATGAGGATGACACGCTTATCACTGCCAAGATCGCGACGGAAAAGACGCAATATCTCTTTATCCTTACCAGTTTTGCACAATGTATCAAGTTTGAGATCGGTAAGACCAGAGATCAAGGTCGTACCACACGTGGAGTACGTGGTATCAAGTTCAAGCATGAGGGTGATGTCGTCGTCGATGCGAATGTCATCGACAGTGATGAGCAGGAGATCCTGACTGTCAGTGAAAAAGGCATCGGTAAACGTACTACTGCTTCAGAGTACCGTCTGACCAACCGTGGCGGTTCCGGTGTCATCGCCATGAAACTCAATAACAAGACAGGCAAGTCAGTCGTCGGCAGTGTCATGGTCGATGAGAGCATGGATATGATGGCCCTTACCAAAGCCGGCAAGATGATCCGTGTCG
>JAUWRZ010000038.1 GCA_030610325.1 Sulfurimonadaceae bacterium
ATGTCACCTATCTTCACACTTTTCACAGCTATATTCATTAGTCGCTAAACAGTTATTTGGTAATATTGCACCACTATTTCTTCTAAAGGTACAGCCATATGAAAAGAGCGCTTTTAAGTGTCAGCGACAAGAGTAATATCGTAGAATTTGCCAGATCGCTGGTCGGTCACGGGTTTGAGATCGTCTCTACAGGTGGGACATATAAGATGTTACGTGATAACGGTGTCGAGGCTATCGAGATCGATGAGGTGACAAAGTTCCCTGAGATGTTTGACGGGCGTGTCAAGACACTAAACCCATATATCCACGGGGGTATCTTACATCGTCGTGATCTTGAGAGCCATGTCGAGACCGCAAAAGCGCACCATATCGTCGGTATCGACCTGGTCTGTGTCAACCTCTATCCGTTCAAGGCTACGATCGATCGTACTGATGATCTTGATGAGATCATCGAGAACATCGATATCGGTGGTCCGGCGATGGTCCGCTCCGCTGCAAAGAACTTCAATGATGTGATGATCGTGACAGATCCAAGTGTTTACTCAGTGATCCTTGACGCACTGGAGCAGGGCAGTACGACTGTCGAGTTCCGTCGTGACCTGATGATCAAGGCTTATGAGCATACGGCAGCTTATGACAGCATGATCGCCAACTACATGAACAGTCGTTTCAATGAGGGCTTTGGTGAGAAGCAGTTCATCGTCGGCTCCAAAGTGATGGCTACACGTTATGGTGAGAACCCGCATCAACAAGGTGCACTTTATGAGTTTGATGAGCACTTCAGCAAGAACTTCACTACACTCAAGGGTGAGGCAAGTTTCAACAACCTTAACGATATGAGCGGTGCGGTCAAGATCGCATCCGGTTTTGGTGATGAGAACGCTATCTGTATCTCAAAGCATGGTAATCCTTGTGGTTTTGCTATTCGTGAGAACCTCTTTGATGCTTATGTCGAAGCGTTGAAGTGTGATCCGGTATCAGCCTTTGGTGGTGTTGTAGCGGTCAATGGAGTAGTGGACAGAGCGCTGGCAGAGAAGATGAACGAGATCTTCCTCGAAGTGGTCATCGCCGGAAGCATAACCAAAGAGGCACAAGAGGTGTTTGCCGCGAAGAAACGTATCAAGCTGTTTGAGTTTGGTGCAGATAAGCTTATCACCGCTGATGATAAGAAAGACTTCAAACATATCAATGGCGGGTTCGTCTATCAAGACGCAGATAAAGTCGGCGATGATGAGGTCAAAGATGCGAAGCTGGTCACTAAGCGTGAAGCTACGTCTCAGGAGCTCAAAGATGCTGAGATCGCTTACAAGGTCGCCAGTCTGACAAAATCAAACTGTGTAGTCTATGTCAAAGACTCTGCGATGGTAGCGGTAGGTATGGGAATGACTTCTCGTGTCGATGCTGCACGCTGTGCCTTGAGAAAAGCTTCTGAGATGGGTCTGGATGTCACTGGTTCCGCACTTGCTTCTGAAGCGTTCTTCCCATTTAGAGACTCTATTGACGCTGCTGCTGAGGCAGGTGTCAAGACCGTCATCGAACCGGGCGGTTCTATCCGTGATGATGAGGTCATCGCTGCTGCGGATGAGCATGGCATGGCACTCTACTTCTCAGAGGTCCGTCACTTCTTACACTAAGATATCGTCAGGGCCAATGGCCCTACGCCTCTTTCTCCATGATATTACCGTTGATGACTACCATGTTTCATCCATTCTCTTTTGCTATATAGAGTCCTTCATCGGCTACCTTCAGCATAGTATCAATATCTTTACCGAGCCCATAGCATACACCGATCGAGGTCGTATAGTCGATGGTCTGTTTACCGATATCTAGCCGGTTCTCCTCAAATCTTTTCCGTACTTTTTCCATTATCCTCTCACACGCTCTGATGGTGATATCCTCAAGCAGTACACAGAACTCCTCACCGCCAAAACGTGCTATGATATCTGATGTGCGAAAGCTTTTATGTAAGATATCCGAGATATCCCTGATCGCCAGGTCACCGATATCATGACCATGGGTATCGTTGATCTTTTTAAAGTGATCTATGTCGAACATAGCGATGGCGAACTCGCCTTTACGTCGTTTGATCTTCTTAAAGATCGGCTTGGATGTCTCAAAAAAGAAGCGGCGGTTATAGGCGCCAGTCAGAAAATCACGGTTGGCTTTCTCTTTGCTCTCTGCGATGATATCAAGAAGGTTGAGTTTCTCAGAGATCCGTGCCGAAAGTTCCTCGGCCATAAAAGGTTTGACGATGTAGTCGTTTGCACCATGTTTTAAGAAACTGGCGATGGTGCTGTGGTCACTGTTGGAGCTGATGGTGATGATCATCATCTGATCCTTACGATAGCGTTCACGCAGTCTTAAAGTGAAATCAAGACCGTTCATCTTTGGCATCTCATAATCTGTCAGGACTAAGGATATCTTATTGTCATGGATGATGTCGAGTGCTTTAAGTGGGTCTTCGGCTGTAAAGATAGTCAGACGCATCGGTCTAAGAAGCTCCTGAAGCTGCATCCTGATGGTAGCTGAATCATCGACAATAAGGATATTGGTATGATGATTGTTTAAAAGACGTTTGACCTGTTCAGCAACGTAACGGATGTTATCCATATCATTTTTTGAGACAAACTCAAAGATCTTCTTCCCGACAAGAATATCGCGATTACTCTCATCAATAGTCCCGGTCAATACGATGACGGGGATACCGATCGATGCGATGACATCGATCGCTTCACCGTTTTGCGCATCAGGGAGATCGACATCGACAACAGCTACGGAGCAGTCATTATGATCGAGGGCATACTCGACCTCTTTGTAGGAGAGTGCCTTGACGATATTTATTTTTTTGGTCTGTTTTAACAGTTCTGACTCAAGGGAGGAGAGGATAAGGGGGCTGTCATCGACGATCAATACCGTTGGATAGGTTTCCATATGATCATATCCTTATGAGCAAATATGATATTATAACTATAATAGTTTACTAATATTATTTAATGGTAGGTGAACTCTCTTTAAACCCTCTTCATTGAACATATATATGTTACATTATGTTACATTCTCCTCCTCATTTGCCATTTTTTCGTGATGCCATAGTAGGAGGTCATGAGATAAGACTCAACCCAGGATGGATGGCCATACTTGATTGACTTCCACTCAACTGTTGTGCTACAATCTCTATAAACTTTTTTAGGGCAGGGATAATGAGTAAAAGTCTATATGAGACGTTGGGTGTCAGTTCCGGGACAAGTGATGCAGAGATAAAAAAAGCTTATCGTAAGTTGGCACGGCAGTATCATCCTGATGTGAACAAAGATCCTGGAGCCGAAGATAAGTTCAAAGAGATCAATGCAGCTTATGAGGTCCTAAGCGACAAAGAGAAGCGCGCTAAATACGATCAGTTCGGTGATGATATGTTTGGCGGTCAGAACTTTCACGACTTTGCACGTGGTCAGGGTGGAGGAGTGGACCTTGATGACATCCTTCGCAACATCATTGGTGGTGGAGGCGGCGGAGGCGCTGGCTTCGGTGGTGGAGGCTTTGGCGGAGGCGGAGGTGGTTTCGGTGGCTTTAACCAGCAGCGTCAGCAACCAGTCAACCTTGATGTCGAAGCGAATGTCACCGTACCGTTCAATGTAGCAGTCCTTGGTGGAAAACACTCTGTCTCCATGCAGGGTGAGAACTTTGATATTAAGATCCCTGCAGGTATTAAAAACGGTGAGAAGATGCGTGTACGGGGTAAGGGTAATGCAGGCCATGGACAAAAAGGCGATCTTTATCTGAACATCCATATCGCTGCAAACACTGATTATGAGCGTGAAGGTGATGATCTGGTCCGGGTCTTTGACGTCCCTTTGCATGCTGCACTTTTCAGTGGAAGAGTCCCTGTTCAGACACTGGAGAAAGAGATCACGCTCAAGGTCCCTCAAAACACAAAGAGCGGTCAGCGCTTTCGGGTCAAGGAGATGGGCGTCATCAATCGCAAGAGTAAAAAGCGTGGCGATCTCTACTTAAAAGCAAACATAGTGCTTCCACCTCTTGATGGTCTTGATGAAGAGCTTGTGGAGTTGATGCGAGAGAAACTACCGCAGGAGTAAGAGCATGATGCACCATTATGATGAACCGGTCTACCTTATCAGCATAGTCGCCAAGATCTTGGAGATCCATCCCCAGACACTTCGGCAGTATGAGCGTGAGAACCTGATCACCCCTTCACGATCAGATGGGCGTATACGCCTCTACTCACAGCGAGATATCGATAAGATAAAGATGATCTTACGACTCACCCGTGAACTGGGTGTGAACCTTGCCGGTGTGGATATCGTTTTGCGTCTGAAAGAGCAGATAGAGTTGATGGAGCAGGAGATCGCAGAGTTACGTCATGAGGTGGCAGTGGCCAAGAACATGACGACTGTCCCACCGGAGAAGTCGATGATCACTACACGAAGTATCTATGAGATGATCATCTTTGATGAGAAGGGGTGATATAAGACTTTACTCTTTAAGTCGCTCTATCTTTGCGCCCAGACTTTTAAGCTTGACTTCGAGCTGCTCGTAACCCCGGTCGAGGTGATAGATACGATGGACATCTGTCTCACCGTCTGCACACATAGCCGCAAGGACGAGTGCGCTTGAAGCTCTCAGGTCTGTTGCCATCACATCGGCGCCATATAGCTTGCTCGGTCCGGTGATGTTAGCGTGGTTTCCGCTCAGTTTTATGTCGGCACCGAGCCGCTGTAGTTCACTGACATGCATAAAGCGGTTCTCAAACAGTCTCTCCTCTATCGTACTGGTCCCGACTGCCTGCGTCGCAAGTGCCATGAACTGTGCTTGCATGTCTGTCGGGAAGGCAGGGTACTCTTGTGTGATGATAGAGACAGGCTTGATGGATTTTGCAGGATAGAGCGTGATACTGTTTCGTGTGATATCGAAGGTGAACCCCATCTCTGTGAGTTTCTCGATCACCGCTTGAAGATGGTCATGACGGACCTTTTTCAGTGTGATCTCTGAACCGGTGATCGCACCGGCGCAGAGATAGGTCCCGGCTTCTATGCGGTCAGGGATGACATCAAAGGGCTGGATGTCGATAAGACGTCTGTCTGTACCATAGATAGTCAGCTCAGCCGTACCTATACCGTCTATCGCGATGCCGCTGCTGCGAAGTACTTCACAGAGTTGGGCGACTTCTGGTTCACGTGCGGCATTGGTGATAGTCGTCTTTCCTCTGGCGAGAGCAGCTGCCATGATGATATTGGCTGTTCCGGTCACAGTGATCTTATCAAAGATGATGTGTGCACCGCGGAGCCCTTTCTTTGCGACAGCCCGGACGTAACCTCCGTGGATAGAGATCTCAGCGCCCATCTTCTCCAGTGCTTTGAGGTGCAAGTCGATGGGACGCTGACCGATAGCACACCCTCCCGGGAGTGAGACCTCACAGTGTCCAAAACGTGCGAGAAGTGGTCCGAGTACCAGTATGGAAGCACGCATGGTCTTGACGATGCTATAGGTCGCTTTTGTATCGTTGAGAGTGGTGGTGTCAATAGTCACTTTATGCTTACCGAGTGTATAGGTCGCACCAAGGTTCCCAAGTAATTTCAGTAGTGTCCTGATATCTACGACTTCGGGCATATTGCCTATGTTCACACTGTTCTTAGCCAGGATCGTCATCGCGATCAGCGGCAGGGCTGCATTTTTGGCACCGGTGATATCGACACTGCCTTCAATAGTCGTAGGTCCCTTGATCTTCAAATAATCCATAGTTGCTCTTCATAAAAAATTGCGTGATTATAGGGTAAACAACGTTAAACTGCTATAATACTTAATCATTAGAGTCGGACCAGAACATAGCCAATCTATAGACTTGATGTCAAGGAGGGTGTTGCTGGATCTGTCTTAGGTCTCGAGGAGGGATAAGGGTGAGCTCAGCACTTGATCGGCTAAAGGACCTTACATCAAAGATCACCAGTTATGAACTGGCACGTAAAGAGAACAGTAAACAGCTTAGAAAGCTTTTTATTCGCTTACATATTGACGAAAAGGTCGCTGATTTTGACGATATCTTTGATTATAAAGCGATCAACCTTTCCGGTTTCTCGTTAAATGCCGAAGAGCTTGGTGCCGTCAGAGAGGGAAAGTATGCGCAGATCATCGCGATCAGTTATGATAAGGATGCTGTCGTAAAGAACAAAAATGTCTCACTTGCCTATTTTGGCCGTGCAGAGAAGGTCGAAGCGGAGTTGCGTGAGGAGATCGTCCGGTTTATTCTCTGCTGGCGTTTCGAGAAGAGTTTTCGGACACTTGAACATTACCATACCATGATAAGGTCACTTAAGTCGACAGGCGATGCGTAAGTTTTGGCTGGGCCTCTGGACTTATTGGGCAGTGTGGCTGACACTGTTCAGTGTCAGTGCCGGGCTCTTCTTAGCTGCTATGATCACATTCTCTCTCTATCTTCTCAAGGGGGCACCTTCACTGGAGCCTGAAGTGGTGAGTGCCCTGCAGGAGATAACTCTCTTCTGGTTTGGTCTGACCTGGAGCATCACCCTGCTGATAGCGCTGTTTTTAGTAGTAAGACGGCTCTTCTACCGATGTATAGACCATCGACAGTTGACTCTGCCGGAGTGCTCCGGTAGCGGATCTATCAAAAAAGCTGATCTTGGAGATATCATCAAGCTTTGGCGAAAGTGGTTGATGGCCATCATCTGGGCAACGGCGGCGCAGGCGATCATAATAATAGTCTTGCGCTATCTCTTTGGTATGGCAGATCTGCTTTCATGGTTCTCCGTCTACTGGTTATATCTTTTTGTCCTGATCGCCGGTCTCATCACACTTCCTCTGATGCAAGCCCGCTGTAAGCTTGTAAAGGTCGCAGCGTGCTGATCTATCTTGACCTTGAGACGACAGGCCTGGAAAAAGGTGACAGGATCTGTTCGGTCGGTCTGATCGGTGTGGATGGTGATCAGATAGTGACACTAAGTGATCTCATAAGAGCGCCTAAGAAGATCCGTCCGGAGGCGATGGCTGTCCATCACATCACTAATGAGATGGTCCGCGAAGCTCCGGGTTTTAGTGAAAGTGAATGCGCGCTCTGGCTGGATGCACATAATAGTACCGACAACATCCTCGTAGCGCATAATATAGAGTTTGATCTGAGGATGTTACAAAAAGAGGGGATGGTCTGGCAAGGCGGTATCATCGATACGCTTAAATGTACAAAACATCTGATCACAGAGATCGACCGCTTCTCTTTACAGTATCTACGTTATGAACTGGCTCTCTATAAGAGCGAGAAGGAGGCAGCGGCTACTATGAACATCGAACTCAATGCCCATTCGGTGATGAGTGATGCCCTGCATGTCAAGTTGCTCCACGAATATATAAGCGATATAGCTGATGATGAACGTCTTATGGAGCTCACTGTGGAGCAGGCTCTGGTGAAAAAGTTCGTCTTTGGAAAATATAAGGGTCGTTATATCGAGGAGATCGCGATGCAAGATAGAGGTTATCTGCAATGGATGTTGGAGAACATGTTTGATATGGATAGTGATCTACGATATAGTGTCAGACATTATTTAAAGGAGGTCAGATGAAAGTAGCTGTTCGATGTGAATCACCACTCTTGCAGCGGAGTCTGGAGATCTTCTTACACGATAATCTGAGCTCGATCAAACAGTGTGATGTAGTCATACGCGACAAAGCTGCGCCTGATGACCCACACCCAACACTGTTGATCGGGTCCTCTTCTGATGCTGACCTGATAAAACCATTTTCTCGTTCGCAACTGGTGATGACTATTGAGAAGATAGGTTCAGATGCCCAGCCTATACGTTTAAAACGTGCTGAAGATAGTAGAAAAGAGGAGAAGGATGTGGCAGTGCTTGAGCAGCGTATTTCACTCTTGACACAGGAGTATCAGCAGAACATCCTAAGAACGGTTCGGGAGTTCTATGAAGAGTAGAGAGTTTGTGACTAAGATCATATCGGGTGAGTATAAGGGGAAGAGTCTGAAGCTCCCTTCCAGGGTGACGACTCGAAGTTCTAAAAGTATCGTTCTCGAGTCATTTTTCAATACAGTCCAGTTTGAGATCATCGACTCAGTCTTTGTCGAGCTTTTTGCCGGAAGCGGGTCGATCGGACTTGAAGCACTGAGCCGTGGAGCAGCGCAGATCCATTTTATGGAGCGTGACCGGGACGCTTTGAAGGTGCTGGAGCAAAATATCCGACAGACAGACCCATCTAGATGTGAGGTCTATCGTGGTGATACGTTTAGCAACATCGCTGGAGTCATCGAAACGTTAAAGAGAGAGGGCAGAGAAGCCTATTTTTACATAGACCCGCCATTCTCCATCCGTGAGGGACATGAGGATATCTATGAACAGATGATAAGCCTTATCCGTACACTTCCCTCTGAGATCGTAAGACTGATCATCATCGAGCACATGACAGGACTCGAACTGCCTGAAGAGTTAGGTGCGCATAGTAAAGGTAAGAGTAAGAAGTTTGGCAAGACCTCACTCTCTTATTATTTGTAACGCCAAACGAACAAGTCCGTTTAACTACGATATCTCCCGTTAAGAGGTCATGCTGAGAGCATGATCTTAGGGAGTAAGATCACATCAATAGATGCAGCAGGCCCCGCACTATTTGCATTCTATGCTTTGAGATGGCATAGAACAGACCTGCTTTAGGGTCGTATGTCTCAAACCTCTGTCCTTCAATATTGACTTGCTTGGATCAATAGCATTAGAAATATCTTTGAGAAAATACCCCTTATAAAAGATCTGGAACAAGATCTGCTTTTTTCCATTCAAGTAAGGAAAAAAGATGCGAATAGTCACATTTCTTCTAGCAATACTCCTGACACTCTCTGCCAGCAAGATCAAAGATGTCTCCAATGTCGTTGGTGTGAGGGATAATCAGCTTATAGGGTATTCGCTGGTCGTAGGACTTAAAAAGACTGGTGATGGGACGACATCGAAGTTCACGCTGCAATCAATAGCGAACATGCTCAAAGCGATGAACATCGATATGTCACCGGTCGATATCAAATCAAAGAACGTCGCGGCAGTCGTCGTGACAGCCAAACTGGGTGCTTTTTCCCGTCAGGGCGATAAGTTCGATGTGGTCGTCTCCTCGATAGGTGATGCCAAGTCCATCGAAGGCGGTACCTTGTTGATGACACCACTCAAGGGGGTCGATGGCAAGATCTATGCTCTGGCCCAGGGTCCGGTAAGTATCGGTGGGATGAATCAGCGTGGCGGTGGATCACAGTCTCATCCTACAACGGCGCAGGTCTTTAATGGTGGTTTTGTGGAGCGGGAGATCGATTATGATCTCTACAACCAGGAGTTTATCACGCTATCGATGAAAGAGGCGAACTTTGCCAATGCCATAGGGATACAAAATGCGATAAACACCTTTTATAATACTCAGGTCGCAGTAGCCCTTGACCCTCGTTCGATCAGACTCAAACGTCCTGAGAACCGCTCGATGATAGAGTTTCTGGCTGATGTCCAGGAGATGGAGACCGTCTATAAGCCAAAGTCGAGGATCGTCATCAACGAACGTACCGGAACGGTGATAGCGGGAGTGGATATCTTTATCCAGCCGGTGGTGATAACCCATGGTGATATCACTATCAAGATACTCTCTGAAGAGACTCTACGTCAGCCAGCAGGTAGTGTCACAGTCGATGAAGACCTTGTCATCGGTCTCAATGAGAACGAACTCTATACAAAAAAAGGTACGACGACCGTAGCCAATGTGACACGCTCACTGCAAAAACTGGGAGCAACACCAAAGGATATCATCGCGATACTTGAAGCGATGAAAAGTGCCGGTGCGATAGTCGCTGATCTGGAGGTGATCTAGATGTATGCAGGGATGAGTAGTGCGTTAAACAGTGTCGCGGATCAGAAGATCCCGACAATAGACAAGAGCAGTGACGCATCAGCACTTCGTAAGCAGACTGATCAGTTTGAAGCGGTCATCGTCAAGATGATGCTTGACAATGCGATGAAAGATGAGAAAAACATCTTTAACAGCTCAAATGATCCGGGTGACAAGATCTATAAGTCGATGTTCAGAGATGAACTATCCAAAGCAAGTGCAGGCAGCTTCGGCTTCTCGCAGATGCTCTTTGAGTACCTCAGTGAAAGGGGTGCAAAAAGTTAACTTTTTTCAGGTTTCTGCCGATATAAATACTGTAGACTTCCTCTTTTGAGGATAGAAGGATAAAGTATGATCTCACGGCTAAATGGCGGGTCTATTCAGACCACATATCAGAAAAATGAGAATAAGAATATTACAGAACAAGATGAAACAATGAATGTTTCAAGCCAAGGTGATACCAGTCATATCGAGGCCATAAAAGCTTCGATAGAACAGGGGAATTACAAGCTCGATCTTCAGGCTCTGGCCGAGAAGATCGCCGATGAACTAATGTAGAAGATCAAGGATATCAGTATGCTGTCTCACTATTTGCAAAATGCTCTGGACGACCTTAGAGACCTTATCTCTTTCTCTGAAAAGGATATTTTCGATATCAAAGAGGCAAAGCATGAGGCGCAGTTCGATCGTATGAAGCTCAAAGAAGAGAAGCTTAAGAGTTTTGAGCAGAAAAAAGCGATGATCGATCATGAGATATCCAAACTGATGACTTCAAATCCCGATAGTGCACTTCCAGAGTTACTTGATGTGGAGCAGCATCGCTATCTTGAGGACCTTAAAAGTGAACTTTCAAACCTACGTACGATAAATCAACGTTATGCCAAATTGATACTTGGGGTCAGTTCCTTCTACAACACACTGCTTGAACGTGTAGTACCGACAGAGATGCAGGGATACAATAAAGTGGCCTCCAAAGATGC
>JAUWRZ010000064.1 GCA_030610325.1 Sulfurimonadaceae bacterium
CTTCATGCTGTCGACAGGAACATCCCGCCAGTCCTCTCAGATATTGTCAAAAAACTGCTTCACAAGCGTAAAGAGAGACGTTATCAGAGTCATGCCGCACTAGAATACGACCTAAGGGAGTGTAACAACCGGCTCACCCTTTCCGGGACGATCAGTGCGTTTGTCATCGCCAGCAGAGAGTTACCGACATTTAAGATCGGTGAGCATCTCTACGGACGGGAGAAAGAGAAAGCCATACTTAAAGAGGCCGCCAAAAAAGTGAACACATCCAAGCCGGTAAACGTACTGATCTCAGGTCATCCTGGTGTAGGAAAGAGCAGACTGGTCGAAGAGTTTCTTGGCTATTTTGATCAGGGAGAGGCTTATGTCCTCCGAGGCAAGTTCGATCAGTACAAGATGCTTACACCCTATTTGGTCTTTGAACAGCTCTTGACTACACTGCTTCATCTCCTGATGACCCAGGGAGGTACAGATAGACTCGACAAGATGCCCGTCGAAAGCATTCAGGTCATAGTACAGGTATTTCCCTCCCTGAAGCGATACTTTCCACATCACAAAAGTATCCCGCTATACTCTAGTGATGATATAAGGAGCATGCTTCCATTGATCATTGGCGGCTTTCTCAAGCTTATCGCCACACCCCTGCATCCTCTCATCATCTTTCTCGATGATCTGCAGTGGGCTGATGATGCATCATGCGAACTGATCGGAAAGATCCTCTTGAATACTACTGCTTCAGATGTCTCGATTGTCATCAGTCATCGTGACAATGAGATAGCGAATAACCCAAAAGCCTATGCGCTACTGCATCTATTTGATGAACGCAGGAGAAGTGATTCCTATGCGATGAAGATCGATCCTCTCTGCGAACATGAGTTAGCCACTATGTTTAAAAGCCTTTTCTCAGCTGAAGCAGAGGAGATCGACCTCCTGAGCTCACTCATATATAGAAAAAGCGATGGAAACCCTTTTTATGTCAAAGCACTGGTGGAGTCTCTGATCGAGAAAGAGGCTTTACAGTTTAAAGAGGGTCGATGGCGATTCTCAGTCGAAGATATTCAAGAGCACAAAGCCGGTGAGAACATAGCTACCCTGGTCAATGAGAAGTTTAAGAGAGCCACCTCTGATGAGCAATCCTATCTCCAATACCTCTCTATATTGGGCAATAGCTTTGATCTTGATCTTACACACTTGATGATGACATCATCCGGTCTCCCCAATAAAGTGATGAAGAGTCTCGTAAAGAAGGGCTTTATAGAATACGCCGGCGATCAGTACAGGTTTGTACACGACCAGATACAAGCCAACATATATGCTTCCGTGAGTGAAAAGAGACAGCGTGACATCAATCTTGATATCGGTGAGCACCTTAGACACGCTTATACCAATAACGACTATAGTGATATCATCCGTGTAGTCGGTCACCTCAACAACGCCTATGTCGAAGAGAAAGTCCCTAAACGACTG
Organism: Sulfurimonadaceae bacterium; assembly: GCA_030610325.1. Classification (GTDB taxonomy): domain Bacteria; phylum Campylobacterota; class Campylobacteria; order Campylobacterales; family Sulfurimonadaceae; genus BB26. The sequence continues at coordinate 1,468 of JAUWRZ010000064.1, forward strand.
TTTGGGCTAAACCTGGATGCTCTTGATGCTCTACTGATAAAAAACTCCTATGCACTGGCCCTTCAACGCCTTGAATGGATAGAGCGTACATTGAGTGATGACCTTAGGTGGAGTCGACATCACAAAACGGCATTTCGTTACGCTGTGTCAAGAGTCAAGACACTCTATCTAAACACACTCCATGAAGAAGCATATAAAGAGATATATGCGCTGATCGATAAGACGAATGATGTAGATGAACGACTACTTTGCTTTAGTCTGTTAAAAGACATCTGTGTGACACGAGGGAGTCATTTCAAAGAGTTACTCCATCTTGGTGACCGACTACTTATGGAACTGGACCTTCAGGTACCTGGGTCGGTACAGACACTTGAGAGTAGTGTCACGACCCTGAATGATCATGTAGCTGCCCATCCTCTATTTAAAAAGCCTTCCAAGGTCACAACACGTCCAAGGTTGAGAAAAGGCAGGACAAAGCGTCTCTTATCGCTACTGGTCGAGTATTGGGAAGGTGCTTACTATCTTGCTGATATCACGTTGATGAAGTGGACTTATCTAAACATCGTCGACCTCTCCTTCAAATATGGGATCTCAAGTGAGTCTGCTTTTGGTTATGTGCTCTATGGTGCACAGATGATTGGAGAGAGAGCTTACAAGCGCGGACAATATTTTGGCAAAGTAGCACTAAAGGTCAACGAGGTCTTTGATGATAAGAAGATGCTTCCAAAGATCCATAACTTTGTCGCCAATTTCATTGATCCATATGTAAAGCCACTTGCATCAAATATCCCTCTGTATCAAAAAAGCCTGCGACAAAGTAGACTTAACGGCGACCTTGTGTTTGGTACCTGGGCAAACTTTCTAATGCATCTCTCTGATCATCTTGGCGGGACACCTTTGATGACACTCAAGAGGCATATAGATGCAGGGAGTACGTTTATCCTCGCTTCGGGAGATAAGAAGATGATGACTGCCTTTGCTCTTTTGAGAGATAGTATCGATGCTTTACAGACAGATACAGGTGAGAAAGCCACAGATGAGGATGCTGCCATCAGATCATTGCAAGCAGAGCACTTTTATCCTGGTCTGGCATGGTATGGCATCCTCAAAGCGCAGAGATCTCTTCTAGAGGGTGACTTTACCAAAGGACTCCGCTATCTGAAGGAGTATGTACACACTGAAGAGAACGAAGTGATCATGTTTCCAAAGATCAGACTGCATCTCATACGGGCACTGCTGCTTTTGGCAAATAGTGATGCTCTTGATGAGGCCGAAGAGAAGCTCCTGGCATCTGATTTGGAGACGTACCAGTCCTACATGGACGCATCACCGAAGAACTTTAGGTTTGAAGCATCTCTGTTAAAGGCGGAGAGGATAAAGTCTTCTGCTTCTCAATGGGATGTCGCCAAACAGTACGACAAAGCGATCAAAGAGGCTTTTAGACTTGATAACTCCTTTTATATCGCTTTGGCAGGACTCTGTGCCAGTCGATTTTGGCAGGCTCTACGTTATGAGGAGTTAAGCCGCTCCTACTTTATCCATGCGACCGTAGCACTGGACAACTGGGGTGCACATGCGATAGTACGACACTTAAAAGAGCACACCGAGCAGCGAAAAGTGCACTTTCAAAAGAGGCTTTCACATAACAGCTCACAACTGAGGATAGACACCTCCAACACGCACAGTATCCTCAGCTCCTTTCATGCCATCTCGCAGGCCTCGCAGAGCAAAGAGCTGATCCGTCTGTTGATGAAGACGATCTTACAAAGTGCCGCAGCAAGTAGTGCTGTCCTGCTATTAAAAGAGGAGTCATCCTTTATCGTCAAAGCCGCAGCAGACATCAAAAAAGAGAGGATAAAGATCCATGATGAGCCGATAGATGGCTATGCGTCTATCCCTAAAGAGCTGCTGCACTATGTCATCAAGAGTGCTGAGACACTTGAGCTATCAGATCCTGCGAACAGTGAGCTCGCACAGACAGACCTCTACCTGAAAAAAGTCAGACCTGCATCTTCGCTTTTTATCCCGGCAGTCGTAGAGGGCGAAGTCAGAGGGGTTCTCTATCTTGAGAACAGAGATATAGCACCGTCCATCACGCCTGAGGACCTCCGGACGCTTGGCTTTTTATTGACACAGGCGGTCATCGTCTTTAAGACCATCTTACTTGATGAGACCGTGAAGAAAAGAGCACTTGAACTTGAAGCGACCAAAAATAGATTGGAATACGCGGTAAACGGTACGAGTGACGGTCTGTGGGACTGGGACCTTCAAATAGGCGAGATCTATTTGGCTCCACGCTGGAAGGAGATGCTGGGCTATAAAGATGATGAACTGCCTAACAGCTTTAAAAGCTGGGAAGAGCATGTCCATCCTGACGATAAGCAGAGGATACTTGATGACATAACTGTAAGTCAGAAGTCTCCAGGGATGCTGTACGCAAATACCCATCGTCTACGTCATAAGGATGGGCATTGGGTGTGGGTCTTGGACCGTGGTCAGACCATCTTTGATGAAGAGGGAAAAGCAGTCCGTATGGTCGGTTTCCATACTGATATCACTAAACAGAAGCGACTCGAAGAGGAGTTGAAAGCGAGTGAGAAGCGTTACCGCGAGTTTTTTGAACATAACCTTGCCATCATGCTGCTGGTCGATCCGGAAGATGGGAGCATCATCGATGCCAATCAGGCGGCAGAGACATTTTACGGCTACAGTAAGAGAGAACTCCAGAAGATGGCTATTATGCAGATCAATCAGCTCTCTGCTGAAGAGATCAAGGCAGCGATGCATGCGGCCAAAGCGAAGGGGGTCGACCATTTCGAGTTTGTCCATAAGCTTGCCTCAGAAGAACTGCGTGATGTCGCTGTCTACTCCGGCCCGGTAGAGAGTGATGACAGGACCTACCTGCTCTCTATCATCTTTGATATCACCAAACAAAAACAGATGCAGAGCGAGCTGCATAAAAAAGATGAGATCATGATCGCGCAGTCCCGTCATGTCGCCATGGGTGAGATGATCGGGATGATAGCGCATCAATGGCGGCAGCCACTCACTGTCATCGCTATGAACATCAACAACATGCTGGCCGATATCGAGCTTGACGGGATAGATGAAGCCACATTACAAGACTATGGTCATGGGATCTTAAAACAGACAAGACACCTCTCTCAGACCATCGATGACTTCAGGAACTTCTTTCGACCAAACAAGGAAAAAGAGCGGGTAAGAGTACAAGATGTCGTAAAAGATGCAAAAAACATGATCGGAAAAAGCCTGGAAGGTCATGGTATCTCACTTCACATCGACGAAGATGATACTGAAGCGATCGATATCTATGCAAGAGAACTTTTACAAGTCTTTATCAATCTTCTTAACAACGCCAAAGAGGCACTTATAGAGAAGAAGATAGCCACTCCGCACATAGATATCACTATCAAAAGTGATGATGAAGTCGTCTTTATACTGGTCTGTGACAATGCCGGTGGTATCGACGAGAAGATAATCGCCAAGGTCTTCGAACCTTACTTTAGTACTAAAGACAAACAGACGGGTACCGGTCTGGGTCTTCATATGTCCAAGACGATCATCGAGAAACATCTGCATGGTCTTATCAGCATCAAGAACAGTAAAGATGGTGCCTGTTTTGAGATCACACTTCCAAAGCACTCTTGATGACTCTGTATGCTTCCAGTTTTGCCTCAAACCTCATAGCTGCATAAGCAGGTGAAGTCGATGGTAGCAGTTCTATGGGAGTGGCAAGGTCTGGAAAATATTTTCGCATACCCTCATAAGACTTCTTACCGGTACAGAACACTTTTTTGATCTGTGGATATCGCTCTAAAAGCGCGGGTATATCATTAGGCTGAAGATCTGATAGATTGCTGTCGCTGGAGTTGCCTTGTGAACGCTGAAGCGAACCGTAGGTGTCATAGAGGGCGATGCCATGACTTAGAGAAAATGCCTTTTTACTCTCGTTATCCGTAAGTGTCACATCAAACAGTCTCTCCATGATGGGCCAGAACTGATTACGTGGATGGGCATAATAAAAGTCATCTTCAAAGGACTTGATACTCGGGAACGAACCCAAGATCAGGACTTTTGAATGCTCATCTACAAGTGGGTCAAAGGGGTGTTCTAGTCGCATAGACGATCGGGTCATCAATGCCCGCCAGTTCAAACCCTTTTAGACGCAGACGACAACTATCACAGACACCACAGGCTTCGTCTTCGTTCTGATAACAGCTCCAGGTCAGCTCCAGAGGCACCTCATACTTCATCGCCTCTTTGACGATCTGCTCTTTTTTCAGATGGACCAACGGCATGGAGATGGTGATATCAGTACTGTCTTTAGTACCAAGATCGATGCTTCGCTGCATACTCTTGATATAACCTTCTCTACAGTCAGGGTAGCCGCTGCTATCCTCTTCTACGACACCGATAGAGATGGCTCCCGCCCCCTCTTTTTCTGCGATGGCTGCTGCGATGCTTAGGAAGATACCGTTACGGAAAGGGACGTAAGTGACCGGGACGCCCTCTTCTACTCCCCCTGTGGGAACTTCGATGGAGTGGTCTGTCAATGCTGATGCACCGATCTGTTTAAAGAAGTCAAGGTCAAGTTCGTAATGCCCTGAGACACCGAGAGCATCGACAACGTTCATGTAGGCATCAAGCTCTTTAGCTTCTGTACGCTGATCATAGTTAAAATGTACCGCAACGATCTCATAGCCCTGGGCTTTCATCATGTAGGCACTCAGAGTAGAATCCATCCCGCCACTCATAATACAGACTGCTTTTTTAGTCATTCATATCCTTATTGGTAGCTTTCTCTTTATAAGCGGATCTTAGCACATCGTAGCTGTTTTTTATGGACAGAAATCTCTCCGTCTCTGGAGATATCCCACTATCTGGATGATATCTTTTACTTAGCTCTTTATAGCGTCTTTTGATAGCTGTGATATCACTCTCGTAATCAAGCTCCAACCTGTCAAATGCCTGCCTGCTCTCGGCATCCATCTCAAAACGTCCTTCATTATAGGACCGGACTGCGCTTTTTGCACCCTCTAGCATTGACTTTTTGAGTCTGTCAAACATCACTTTCCAGATCTCTGATGATCGCATCAGCGACTCTGAACGAATTGGCATAGATAGTCCAGGTGTAAGGGACACTTCCCCCTGTAGGCATAAAACTGGCGTCACTGACATAAAGGTTCTTTACCTCATGTGCCCGGCACTCTGCGTTGAGGACTGATGTACGCGGGTCATCGCCAAAACGGCATCCCCCGGCGACAAGGTTCGGTGGAGGAGCACTTGAGATGTTGTAACTGATATCTACCGCACCCATCTCCTCGAGTACTTTGACTGCTTTTTTGGCAAGAAACTCTCCGGTGAGCAGATCTTGCTTATGACTGTTTAGATGGATCCTTCCGACAGGGACTCCCCACTTGTCTTTCACCTTCTCATCGACAGAGACAAAACACTCATCTGTCGGCATCCAGTCATTAAAGACCTCAAAGGTAAAGACACGCGAGCCGGTAAAGGCATGTCTGATGCGATGCTGGAGCGCTTTACCGCGTAGCATGTTCCCCTCATCATCATAGAGTTGACCAAGAGCACGGCTTGTCGGATTGGCATGTTCGTAAAGAAAGTCGATCGTCCCGCCTTTATAATGCTTTCCATCGTCGTCATACTCATACCAGTCCTGCAGCGAACGGTTGACAAAAGCACCACGGGTAAAAAGTCCTTCCTGCTTCTCTTTAGGCAGGTCTTTAAGCTCAAAACGCCCCTCTCCACTTCCCCCGGCTGAGAATATGAGGTTCTTTCCGACTTGACCGCTATTGTTGGCAAGACCGTTGGGGAAGCTCATACTTGTCGAGTTAAGCAGTAGTCTCGAACTCTCTATTGCCTGTGCTGCGACGACAAAGATCTTTGCTTTGATCTCTCGAGGCTTCTTATACCTGTCATAGTAGGAGAGATGTGTCACTCTTCCCTTGCCATCATCATGAAGTCGGTAGACAAAAGCCTGCGCGATGATGGTACAGTCTCCCGTAGCGACAGCCTTGTCCAGAAGTGCTGCACGGGCATTTCCTTTAGCCCCGGTCGCACAGCCGTAACTACCACAAAAATTTGAGTACGAACAACCTGTACGCCCCAGGGCATCATGCGGCAAGACCGCTCTCGGTGTAGGGATGCTTACATAACCAAGTGATTCACATGCTTCATCAAACCATCTTGAGACCGGTTGTTCCCATGTGGGTACATAAAGGAAGTCTGGTGTTGATCTGGGTTCTTGAAAAGCATGCTTGACTACCTTGCCAGAGACACCGACAACACGCTCGACCATCTCATAATAGGGTTCAAACTCTTTATACCCGATAGGCCAATCCGCTACGTTGCTGCCTGAGAAATCACCATAAGCGCTCTTAAGCCTAAAGTCATCAGGCTTCATCCGATGAAAATAGCCACTCATCAGGTTTGAGGATCCGCCCACCATCGAACCATTCCAGAAACTCCACCCGGACTCTGCTCCCTCTTCACTGGTAAGTTCGCCATCAGTGTCACGATACTCGATGACATGCTGCTCTTCAGAAAGAGGAGGAGTGTAGAGTGACCTTCGGCTTACAGCGATCTCATCTTTACTAAAATCCTTCTCCGTAAGCCATGGTCCTTTCTCAAGAATGACGACACGGTAGCCACTTTTAGCCAGTGTATAGGCGACAGGTCCGGCACCAGCTCCACTGCCGACTATGCAGACGTCATACTCTTTCATGAGACCACCTTCTTGGGACGCGGAAAGCCCGGCTCATACTCAAGCCATCTCCATCCGGACATATCGGTGTTGGCTCCATAGACAGGATCGCAAAACATCGACTCAAAGAGATAACTCATCACAGTATAGAGCCAGCCATCACCCCAGTTTTGCTCCATGATATCATCGAGTATCTTCTGGCGTTGTGATGAGGAGAGCAGATGGTAGGCTTTCTCAAACATCGTCTCACTCTCTTCGTCGAGCCATATCACTCCATTAGTGATGAACTCCTTTGTCTCCTCATCCACTCTTTTGTCACGCATGACACCATGGAGGTAGCCGATGCTGTTAAGTCGCTTTGCACCGGGTGATGTGGATGTAGCGGGGAAC
>JAUWRZ010000453.1 GCA_030610325.1 Sulfurimonadaceae bacterium
AGATATGAGTGGACATTTGGAGAAGCGATCGCTTTTGATGATGCGGGAAACATCTATGTGACCGGCTATGGCCAGGTACAGCAGGACTTTATGTATGAGGTCGAGATGTTTCTCTGGAAATACCGAAATGACGGTACCTTGGACAGTTCGTTTAATGGCAGTGGGCTTGTCATCTATCAGAGCACGGAGAGTGCTACTTATCATGTCGGTGCAAGGGCCATAGCATTGGACAAAGCCGGAAATATCTATGTGACAGGGCATAGTGGTGAAGCTATGACTATCTGGAGTGGTGGTAAAGATATGATCACCTGGAAATATAGAGATGATGGTACCCTTGACACTACCTTTGGTGGCGACGGGGTCGTTGACTATGAAGATAGTGCGAGAGGAGAGATCGCCGATGCTGGCAGCGCCATAGCATTAGAGTGTGATGGGACGATCTATGTGAGCGGTCGTAGCCATAATAGCGATGAGAATGATGATATGGTGATATGGAAATACAAATAGTGTTGTCCATCTAAGGAGTTGGTATAAGCTGAAAAGTGAGCGGTCTTTCATCTTATATAGTGAGGTGTGATCTTAATATCCGGTTTTTTTTGGGAGACTTAGTGTCAAGGCAATCAAAAATAAACATTTACAGGCGCTGTTAAATAAATATTACCATTTCTCATGATATACTCCGCGAGAGATTTTCAGGACGTTTCGAGGATGTTATTCTCATCACAACAGAGACTGGGGATCGGCTATTTTTATATTGAGAATATAATTTTATGTATCAAGGCACTTCGTGAAAGTAAAGCAGTACTCCATCAAGGTATTTGAACTTACCATCGAATCAGAAGCGACATTCTTAGACTTCTTGAAAAAGAACCTTATCTTGCTTAAACGCTATCTGGTAGTCGTAAAAGGTGAGATGACACTACGTATACGGAGATATCTTGATCATCATGATATCGCCTATACGACAAATCTTAACTTCAATAACAACTCAAAGCAGGACCTGGTCTTGAAACAGAGTGGTCTGAAGATCATTGAGAACCTTGTCCGTAGTGGACAGGAGATCGATGTCGATAGTGATCTTCTTGTACTGAACCGAGTCAACAGCGGTGCGAGGATCCATGCCGAAGGTAATGTGATCGTCACTGACGTGGTCGATGGCATGATCGAATGTAATGGTGACTTCATGCTCATAAAGACATCACCAAAAGCACTGATCATCTTTAACGGACTTGAGATCGAGGGCGCTCTGTTACAAAATAAATTTCATAAAATAAGATTGACTGGTGATGAGGTAAAAGTCTCACCGATAGAAAAGGAACCTAGATGGGCATAGTGTTTGCAGTTATTAGTGGCAAGGGCGGGGTCGGTAAGACGACAAGTACCGCAAACCTTGGAATAGGGATCGCACAAGAGGGAAAAAAAGTCGTCGTCGTCGATTTTGACCTTGGTCAGCGTAACCTGGATATGATCCTCGGACTTGAGAACCGGGTGATCTACGATATGGTCCATGTGATGGATGAAGAAGCAGGTCTGAGACAGGCACTTATCAAGAGTAAGCACTCTGAGAACCTCTATTTTTTGGCTGCTTCACAGACAAAAGACAAGACAGCATTGGACAAAGAGAAGGTCAAGAAGCTTGTCGATACGCTCCGGGAGGATTATGAGTACATCATCCTTGATGCTCCGGCAGGTATCGAGAGTGGCTTTGAACATACCATCATGTATGCCGATGCGACCATCGTCGTCGTAAATCCGGAAGTCTCGTCCATCCGTGATGCGGATAAGGCGATCGGTATCGTCGACGCGAAGTGTGAACGTGCCATAGAGAACAAGCATGTACAAAAATATCTTATCATCAACCGTATCAACCCAAGTATGGTCCAGAGCGGCGAGATGCTGGAGAGTAACGACATCCTTGACATCCTCTCCATCGACCTTGTGGGTAAGATCCCTGAAGATCAGGGAGTAGTAGAAGCGTCCAATACAGGTAGACCGGTCATCCTCGATGAGAAGTCACCCTCAGGTGCAGCGTACAAACGTATCAGCCAACGTCTTTGTGGGATCGAAGTACCGTTCTCAGATATCGAGAACGATAAGCAGTTAACGCTTATAGAAAAAATAAAAAGATTGTTCCAATGAGTTTCTTTTCAGTATTTGGTAAAAAAAGAAAAACAGCCAGTGTAGCTAGAGACCGTCTACATATAGCGATCAGTTCTGACCGTAAGAACACAGATACTTATGCCTTTCTTGATGATATGAAAGCGGAGATCATCGAGGTCGTCCGTAAATATATCAAAGCTGACAGTGTCAACATCGTTAAAGAGAGTGATGGTGATATCGATACTTTAGAGATCGAAGTCGTTATCCCTAAAAAGGCTGATAAACGCTGAGAGGCTGCGAAA
>JAUWRZ010000027.1 GCA_030610325.1 Sulfurimonadaceae bacterium
AGTCTGAAGTGTTAAGGCTACCTCCAACCTTAATATCTCTTATTTGTATTTCTATTTTGTTCTACCATTGACCTTTTGGATGCTTTTTTTCTCTTTTTAAGCTCTTCAAGGTGATCGACATAGGCCCGATTATCGATCTTATAGACGGTCACCAGTTCATTCTCCAGATAGATAGAGATGTTAGTATGGGTCACCTGATAGTGCTCTATCCACAGCTTTAGCTGCTCATGGATATCTGAACGCCAGCGGTAGTACCATTCGTCCATCCCGACAAAAGGGTGAGAGATGTTCTCTACGAAGATATAGACCCACTCTGAATTGCCGACTTTCAGGTAGTGCTCATCAGGGTCGTAATGCAATAAGAACTCTTGTGCATTGATGTGAAAGCCCTTGCCAAGTGCTTTGGGGTAGCTCTGTACATAGGAGACTGTGGTCCAGGTATAGGGGCGATGTCTTTTTGATAGCTGATAGGTGACCAAGGCGATATCGTTATATTCCATGGAGTTTGTCTGTTTGATAAAGTGATCACTGTCGATCCAGCGGGGTGTGATGCTGATGATAGTGATCAACGTCGCAAAGGTCATCATCAAGACCAGATGCTTGGTATAGCTCCTGTAAAAGTAACGTAAGGGTCTTACTACAAGCAGTGAGAAGTATAAGCCACCGCCTACGGCAAAGGAGAGTAGCAGGTACTCTGCGGCCCGTGCCTGTTCTGCAATACGAGGTAAGCCGAGGTTTGGGGCAAAGTAGATGACTATGACTGCGATGATGCCAAGTGAGAGTGCAAGAAAGGGAAACTGCCGTCTTTTGAATATAGCTGTCAAGGGCAAGAGCAGCAGCATAAAGAGTATACTTATCTGATAGGCATTGACAACGGTGAACTCGACAAGTTCTCCACCGGCAGTGGCATTGACAACACTCTGTTTAGTAGTAAACAGGGTATCTAGAAAAGGTGCAGCAGCCCCAAAGTCCTGAGGAAGACCATATTTTAACATGGATAAGACCCATAGGTTGCCTAAGATAGAGGCTAGCACTACAAGCAATATGCCTCGTCTGAACATCTTCCAGTCGACCAGGCCAAAGAGGATAGCAGCAAAAAAGATCAATAGATCGACCGCGACGAAATAGAAAGCACCACCCCCATGAAAGGTGAACATCAAGACGATGGTCATGCCATATAGCATAAGGTAGACAGACTTTTTTGTAAGGGCCCAGCTGCTCATAAAGTAGATGTTAAGCAGAAAGAACGAAGAGGCAAACTCATAAGCCAATCCGGCACCATAGCGTTCATAGGGGACATGAGCGATGGAAGTCAGGTGTAGGCGTATCTGCTCAGGAGTGTAGTCACCGATCCACGAGAGATAGAACTTTAGTCCAGCCCATGTGATCAGAGGTGGAGTGTCTGTCTTTGCAAGCAGGCCCAAAAAGATATCGGCAGCAGGAGAGAGCAAGACGATACCGAAAAGTATAAGACTGAAGAGTGCACTGTAGGGTGAGGCGGTCACTTTATAGACGACATAATAGAGACCAAAAAGCACGAACAAGATGAGCAGTGCAGGATAGATGTTGAACAAGACGATCGAGTCGATATTGGTGATCTTCTGTAAGAAGAAGACAAAGGTGGCCTGTCCGTAGAAATCAGCCCCAAAGGTCTTACCATCGGCAAAAAGGATGTTGTTGTTCAGTGATGCGACCCACTCGACGAACTGAGCGGTATCAGGGACTGCGTCAGCATAACTGATGAAACCACCCAGAGCAAGTGTATAGGTGATATATCCAAAAAGAGACCAGGTCAGGAGCCGTCTGGCCATGATAACATACGAGATGTCTTCAAATCGTTCAAAGAGTGCGAAAGTGTACCTTGCAGAGGGATCTTTCCATTGGATATAGAAATTATCGAGAAGATCAAGGATGCGGATAAGGATCTCGCGTGATCGGTCTCTAAGGCGTTCAAAGAGGCTTTGCTTATCAAAGTAGTGTAGAGAGATAGCCTTGAGTAGAAGTAGCAGTAGTAGGAAAAGTGGCATCGAAAAGATATGCAAATAGGTCAGCAGCGGGATAGTCGTCATGATGAAGGTCAGCATATAGATGATGTTGAACAGTATGCGGTCAAGGGTATTATGGATCTGAGTCTGTGGAAAGATATGTCGTGGGACCCAGTAGAAGAAGATAGCACTCATCAGTGCAAGTCTGAGGAAGTTCCATAAAGAGATCTGAAAGACTTCACTCATTATCGCTGTATTGACAAGCATCGGTTAGTTGACTCTTTATCTGGTTAGTTCTTTACCTGATGAAAGATACAGGTACGCATATAAGCACCCGGGTAGTCCATCTGTAAACGTCTTAGGTCATCTTGAGCATCGTTGTCAGACTCATACATACCGACACGTCCTGAGTAGTACTTTCCGCTCTTCTCGACACGGGCATTGGCAAACTCTTCAGCTTTCTCTATCTCTTTGTAGGCACCGTTTCTGTTACTATAACTGAAAAGTTGGATACAACGTCCTTTAGTCAGCACTGTCGCTTTCGGTGCTACAGTCTCTTCTGGTGTAACGGTCCCTTTTGATGTGATGATTGTATCATCCATTGTCTTTGATGTGTATTTGGATGTCTCTTCATCACCTGATGGACTCTCATCGGGGATGCGCAAGACACAAGTACGCATATAAGCACCTGGAAAATCTTCCTGTACACGTCTCAGGTCTTCACGTGCATCGTTATCTGATGCATACATACCGACGCGTCCGACATAATAGCTGCCGGGCTTTTCGACACGTGCCTGTGCAAAGGCACGTACTTTTTCGATATCTTTGTAGGCACCGGCTCTGTTACGGTAGCTGAAAAGCTGGATACAACGCCCTTTGGTCAATGTCATCGCTTTTGGAGTGCTCTCTTCTGAGATAAAAGAAGGTACGTTCTCTTTGGCTGTCTCGGGAGCGGATAGCTCAGGAGTGATACTCTCTTTATGTGAGATCGTATCATCAATAGAGTCAAGTATCGGCTTTGAGTCTGCCAGAGTCATCTTGGACTCCCCTTGTAGCGTGGCTGGGACATCCAGGACACAGGTCCGCATATAGGCACCCGGATAGGCAAGTCGTAATCGTTTAAGATCTTCGTGGGCCTCTTTATCGGATGCATACATACCGACACGTCCGACATAGAAGTCTCTACTCCTCTCAATACGTGCATGCTCAAAAGCATCTGCCTTTTTGATCTCTTTCTGGGCTCCGGCGCTGTTTCTATAAGCGAAAAGCTGGATACAGCGTCCATTTTTTAGTACGGCCTTGGCAGGTGTGACATCCTCTTGGGGGAGTGAGGTCGCTGCTTTATGTGAGATGGTGTCATCCATGGTCAAGAGTGTGTACTTTGATGCTCTTTCACTTTTTGATACTGCTGTCTGTTCGTTGAGGGGGACATCATAGACACAGGTCCGCATATAGGCACCCGGGTAGGCAAGTCGTAACTGTTTAAGGTCTCTGCTTGCATCTTTATCAGAGCTATACATCCCGACACGTCCGACATAGAAGTCTCCGACCTTCTCGACACGTGCAAGTTCGTGCTTACTTGCTTCTTCAAGTGCTTTATAGGCACCGGCTTTATTACGGTAACTAAAGAGCTGGATACTACGTCCTTTTGTCAACGTAGTCGCCTGCTGTACCAGGACCTCTTTCTGAGGCTGCTTCTCTTCTATGAGCTTGTCTGCTTTGAGTGTATTATCAGCTTTACGCATCTCTTTAAGTGTCTTAAGTAGTTGCCAGCGTAGCATCTCACCATCTCTGTAGGCATCATAAGATTCAAAAGGGAGCATAGAGACTATATCACCCTTGCCGTATTTTGCTATACTCAGCATCGTCTGACCGGCACTGTCTTTGATATGGTCCTCACCTTCGATGATAAAGAAGGTCTGGGACGCTCTTTTAAGATCGAGTTGAAGTGATCTTATGTTATCAAATGATGCAGTCGTGTCTAGTTGATCATAGATGATACTCTCTTTGCTCACCGTATCAGATAGCTTATAGTGTGCCGAGCTTACCTCACGACCAAGAAAACGCTGTTTCTGAGAGAGTCTTCTCTCCGGACCTATCTCGCTTCCTGTAGAGTATACCCCGTTCTCGACCCAGAACATACCGCCTTGTCTGATCCACTCTTTTAGTATCTCCTGCTGTCCGTCTGAGAGATTGTAGGTGTAACAGATATTGACAAAGAGGTCATCACTTACATCTTTATAGTCTTCGATCCAGATCGCTTTGATGTAGATGACATCAAGTAGTTTTGGTGCAAGTTGAAGTGACCAGATATCTACTTTATCTAAACTGCTTGTACGTAGATCTGATTTGTGTTTGGCATAGAACTCCGGAGAGAAATGCCCTTTAAAGTCATTAGACACACTTCTTGATATAAATGGGAACCCTTCAAACAACTTGTTTTTCTGATCAAGTGGTTCGATGATGTTTTGAAGTTTTATGTCATAGATATAAGTGTTGTCCGCTTCTGCGAGCTGCTCATCAAAATCAGAAGATTGGTGTTGTGCACAACCTTGAAATAACATAGCTGTTGTAAAGATCGCAAAAAGTACTGATTTCATAGTCGACTCCTAATAGGCTAAATAGTCGTGATCATTAAGATCACTAAGTGTCTCTGCTGTGGATAGATAGCAAAATAGTCTCAAGACACTCGCTCCTCGATCTTGTTAATTTATATTAATAATTAACAATTATGAACGTATTGTGGCACACGGATACATAAAATAACCTTAAGTATCAGAATATAACAGTAATTAACTATGAAGAAAGTTGTTAGATCATTGCGAACTGACGAGGAACTGTCAGTTGGCTTGGGTCAGATGATGAGGTTAAAGGGTGTTAATACGCAGAGTAGTAGTAGTAGTCAAGTCTTTTGAACATCTCTTTGATAGATCGGTAGGTCATGACCCATAAGATGATCGATCCGGCCAGGAGACCGAAGACGGCGTATTCGTAGCCAAAGGCCCGGCTCAGGATGATACCGATGAAAAAATTCCCAAAAAGTGCATACCCTACAGACTTTACCGGTATGTGGTGACGTGAAAGTGAGAACATGAACAAGATGTTCATCAGACTGTTCACGAGTAGGAAATATGAGAGAGATGCCACAAAGAAAATATACATCGTCGGTTGTTGAAGAAAGTTCTCCAGGAACTCGATATGGTAAGTGATATAGAGACCATAGATGAAAAAGTAGGTCCCGATGACGATCGCCAGGGAGAAGAGGGTAAAGAAGAGATTGAACTTTTTAAAGAACGCATAGATCTCTTCTGTGAACTTTTCCACATTGTCAAAACTGACTTTAGTCACCCGGTCATTGACCCGGTACATGAACTCGGCAATACTGACCTCTGTGATACCCATCAGAAATATCAGTGCTATCAGTGCCCAGTCAAGTCCGAGTTCATACTGGACATTGAACCAGATGACATAAGGGTTTGTAGCACTTTGTGCACTCCAGGCGACAATACGGTCGATGACTAAGAAGGTGAAATAGAAGAGACCATAACTGTAGTAGGGTAGTAGTGAATAGAACAAGATCGAAGGTTTGGGTAAGATCGAGCCCTCTGCCGAACTATTTTTGTCTTTAAGTCGTAGCAGTTTTAGTAAAGCAGCTGACATGACGATGATGTTCAGCCCTATGAGACCAAAGATCTGCGACATCGGTAGAGAGAAGTGCATAAGGCTATGAAGGATATAGACAAAGAACAGACCCAGAAAGGTCAGTACTACAATAGAGAGATAGTCCTCAAACATATAAAAGATAGAGAGACTCAGAAAGAACAGTGATAAGAGCAGATAATAGGTCGCAGCGACACCAAACATAGCAGCCGGATAGACATCAAAGAAGAAGTTTACGAATGTCAAGAACAGAAGCAAGAGTATGACTAGCAAGACACCTACGGCATAAAGGACAAGTGAGACGTTTCTGGCCAGTGTGAACTCATCAAGCTTTAGATAGAAAAGTCCTTTACGTCCGATCGCCTGCGCAGACCCTCCGGTGACGATCAACGCGGCAAAAGTCCCCAGAGAGATAGCAGTCGCACGCTCCAGATCAGAGTGCATCGATGACCAGATGGCGTAGCCGACTGCCAAGGTGAAGATGATCTGGACCAGCATCGGCAGTGAGAAGGCCAGACCTTTGATATAGTTATGCAGTGAGCGTTTGAAGATCCCGCTCTCCTTTATTGACTGGATAGAACGTAATTTATAGTCATCCCTCTCATCGATAAACGGGACCAGCTCCTTGGCCATCTCAAAAAGGTCTTGGTATCCATACTCTTTCTCCGCATCGATATCACGCAATCCATAGGTCTCCAGCAGTGCTGTGATCTCCCAGTGGTTTAAGGGTTTACCTTTTCCTTTAGTGATGTTCTGATAGAGCTCAAACAGCTCTTCACGGCTCTTTTTAACACTCATGTATGATATGCTCCCTTAGTCTGAAGCTCTTTTTGCCGGTTACGATAGAGGGAAGTATAGAGCTTTGAGTAGTTATCGATCATATCATCTATCGTAAAACCGTTCAGGACACGCTCTCTTGCCAGGATACCCATCTCTGCACGGCGTTTCTTATCACTGAGTGTCTCGATGACCGCTTTGGAAAATGCCGCGTAATCTTTTGGTTTGATGACATAGCCGTAGCCTTCGAGTACTTCTTTGGTACCTCCGACATCAGAGGAGACTACTACCTTCTCACAGGCCATCGCTTCGATGACGACAAAAGGGAACGCTTCGGAGATACTTGTGAGCATGACGACATCACCTTCATTATAAGCACCCGGAGGGTTGTTGGTGAGTCCGGAGAACTCAAAGTTATCTTCGAGTCCCAACTCTTTGTAAAGTTCCAGGCAGTGGTCGTAGTACTTTTGATCGACAATAGGCCCATACATCTTGAAAAGGACATCAGGAACGACTTTTCTGACCTCATCGCAGGTGTGAAGATAGGTCTCTATGTCTTTTAGCGGATCGATCCTTGCTACCATCACCACAGTAGGACGCTTCTCAACACCGGTGTCCATCCTCCGGAACCTCAAAGTATCGATGCCGTTGTAGATAGTAAGCAGTTTCTCTTCTTTGGCTCCCCACTGAAGCTCCCAACGTTTGTTGTAGTCGCATACCGGGCTGATGACATCTGCAAAGTGGTAATTTAGCTTGACGATCATAGAGATCATACCTAGTAGAAACTCTTTGGTACGCAGGGGAACACCCTCTCTGGAGGCAAAGAGGTACTGCTCTCTGGCATAGATGCCATGTTCTGTCAGGACAAACTTACTGGCATGCTTCTTCTTGGCGATGATACAGGGTAGGCCGCAAAAAGCAGCTGCTGATGAGTGGTAGATATCACACTCATCTACTGGGGCAAGCAGTGTGATGAAGAAACGGTAGAGGAATCGCAGCCCTTCGATCATATCATAGACAGAGGGGAGGTCTGAGGTCTCAAGTCTTAATACTTCCCGCAGTTTGGCTTTATAGGCGTCCCAGACTACAGGGGATCGAAAGGACTCATGATAGTCATAGTGTTGAAAGAAGTCGTGAAACTCGACGATACGATCACCCAGATAGTCATAATCATCATTCACATCATAGATAAACTCTATCAAGGTCTCCAGGATGGAGATGAGTTTGTCCTGTGCCCGAATATCTTTAGTCGTACGTAATTTTGAACGGTAGATATCAGAGAAGTCACTCTCTTTTATATACTCTGTCGGCTCTTCTGTTCCCCAAAGGGGGATCTTTATCAGCTTGACGACATTTGTAGGTAGTTCAAACTTCAATTTCACATAGGGGTGCATCAGGACCGGCATCAGGGTGAAGTCCATATTGTTGAGTTCACTTACGAGCAGATCAGCCCAGGTGCTGACTCCCCCTGTGACATAGGGGTAAGTACCTTCACCGGTCAGGGCGATCTTGATCCTACTCATCGAGATATCTTCCTGTCAACACATAGAGTTGCAGAGTCGTGATATCGAGTAGCAGGGCGTTCTTGATAAAGGCTTCATCACTGCGTGCCATATCACGGACTGAGTCTGAGTAGGGTTTATAGGTCTCTAAAGCCTCTTTAAAACGGTTATAGGTCATAGTGGTCCGTTCAAGAAGTACCTCTTTTTGTTGGGTATAGAGTCTGTCTTTGATCTCATATTTCTGAATGGAGTTATAGAGGCGGTTTACAGTCCGGGTCAAGGCACGTTTTTGTATATTGACACTGTTCTTGGACTGAAGGGCCTGGACCTGCTTCTGCTCGACTTTGAGATCGATGTCATTGCGCTCATAGAGTGGATACTTCAGTGTCAGCCCGGCGTACCAGTCCTGATCACTGTCTGAGAGATTTGGAGCACTTACCTGTTCGACATAACCATAGCCGTAATGAGATCTGAGGTCCAGACTCAGGCCTCTTCTTGAGGCCTCTGTCTCAATATCACTTGTAGAGAGCTCATACTTCTTCTTTAGCAGGTTTAGATGTGCGTTCTTCTCAAGGACAGCATGCTGTAACTGCTGTAGCGAGTCAGATACCTTTGCATAATGCATCTCCTCAAGGAGGATGGCTCCGGTAGAATCAGAGTTGATGGATTGACGAAAGAGAAACTCTTTCTGGATCAAAAGTTCTTTGAGATCGGTGAGTCTTAAACGGATGTTCAGGAGGTCGTTTTGTGCCTGGGTCTTGTCGTAGATGCCGCCAAGACCTTTTCCTGAGCGAGTGATGGCCAGATCAGTGATGCGTTTTTGATATTTGAGCAGGATCTTATACTGTTCGATCGTCTTTTGGATCTGCATCAACTCCGAGTAGATCTCTATACCCATAAGTTGGAGTCGCTCTTTGGCATCGATCAACTGCTGTTCACTCAACTGTTTGAAAAGTGCATCACGTTGAGACATATAATGACTTCGCTGCGCATCATAAAGACGCATATTTAGATTGATCTTACCGACTGCCTGTACTTCCGGAGCAAGGGAAGCTATGGCGACATCAACGGTACTTTCAGTAAATAGATTACCCTCAAGATAGATGTCAGGGTTGTAACGAGTCTGCTCTATCAGTGATTGTATCAAGACTACTTTTGATTCCAGGGTACGGTCTTTATAGTCAAGATCGGCCTGGGTCAGCTTGGCAAGATAGGATGAGAGGGAGTAGGACTGTGCGGATACGGATAGATCCTTCTCCTGGGTCTGCGCAAACAGGGGTAGGAAAGCTACAAGCAGCCATAAGTGTCTTCTCAACGTCATCTCACTTCCTTTTTTAAACGAGGCCTGTCGCAGCGCTCCCACCATCGAGGGTAGAAGAGCTCTGCCATCGCCATGACAATAGCAGATGTTCTTATCCAGGCTCGCAATATT
The DNA here is from genome assembly GCA_030610325.1 of Sulfurimonadaceae bacterium. Taxonomy (GTDB): domain Bacteria; phylum Campylobacterota; class Campylobacteria; order Campylobacterales; family Sulfurimonadaceae; genus BB26. The sequence continues at coordinate 9,357 of JAUWRZ010000027.1, forward strand.
TGTTTTATAGAACTATATAAACAATATCGATAGACGCATTATTTCACAAAAAAGCATAATAATTACTTAAAATTATTAATAAAAAACATATATAAACATAAATATGCCGAGTTAGTCACTTGCCTCAATTGGAGGAGAACGCCATTATTGTGTATTGACCTTTGCTATATAGCTGACGAACTCGTCCCAATAGAGGGGGAGTGTGTCCCAGGGGTTCGTACCTCCATCGTCAGTGATGTAGATATGGCCGCAATGCTTCTCTATAGCCAGATCGACTGCCTCTTCCATCTTGGCAGCAGGTGTCTCATAGACAAGGCAGATAAAAGCATTTTTGTTCTGTCCACTATGGGAGAGGTCGAACTCACTCTTCTCAAAGCGGGCAAAGTTCCCCTCAAAGACGACGACGTTTTGTAAGGCATCTGCTGTATCTATAAACTCTTTTTCGGGGACGACTCCGGGATTGATGATGTTTTGACGCATCTGAGTGAACACATCCATTGAAGACCTGAGCGTCTGGTAGTAGGGAACAGCCTCATTGCTGCTATTGGCCTCATCAAAGAAGATACCGTCCACATGGTAGTATTTATGATAAAAATCGATGCTCTCCTTGATCTTATCACTGTCTCGGTGGGCATATTGTGTGTACGTGTAGCCTAACGTCACGATGTCATTATCTCTGAGAGCCTGAATGCCTTTAACGAAATTACTGTCGGGATAACGTCCGTGATCACCATTGTTGGGATTGATTATCGCTGTGATAGGGACATGCTCACTAACGGACTCGATCACCTCTTTCCAGTAAGAGGAACCGGTATGTGTGTTGAGTGTCGTAGGGTAGATATATAGTGGTATGGTGATGGAGACAGCTACCGGTCTCGACTCTTTTTTGTCTGCGGAACAGCCCTGTACAGAGAACAGTAGGATGGTAAATAAGATCAGGTCTTTATAGTAGGTCATCATGGACTTTTTATTGGTATGAGGTTCTAGGGGGATTTTACACTACTCAAGCTGTAAATCGCTATAACTCTTTAAGTGATGTATCTTACCGTTTATTATGCATATAGACTGTTAATAGGTGCGACGAGTATGTATATACATCATCAGATCACAGTATACTATGGATGTATATACAATGGAGGTACGAGATGACAGCGATGAACTTTAGGTGTACAGCAGAGCAGAAAAGTGCGATAGAAGCAAAAGCAGCCTCTTTTGGCTTTGGCAGTGTTGGTGCTTATATCAAGTTCGTAGCGATCAATGCCGATGTCTCTATAACGCTGCCCCACTCTAAAGCCGAGCCCAAGATAGCCGAGTCTCTGATAGTGGGTTTTAAAAAGGCGTATGACGAGTTTATTGAAGAGCCGACCGAGATGAACGCACAGAAGTTCGAGATAGTGAAGCGGAGCATCATCGATATAGATACCGATGATACTAAGATAGATGGTATCTTTGGTATCATAACACTCTACCTGACTGCCAGAAATACGGACAACATACAAAAAAAAGCTAAAAACTATAAGAGTGTGAGAAAAGCAGTCTTTGAGATGCTTGAACTGTTAAAGATGCTTTAATTATCTTACCTTTTCAAAGATAAACAGGAGAAGCGTATGAAGTCGACAAAGAGTTACTGGAACCCATTGAGTGATGAGAGTTCCCAAGCGTGGGAGGTCATCGCCGGTTCGGATGGTAACCTTTTACAATTGACACTGGCAGAGGATGGTGACAACGGTGACTATACCAGGCTGACGAAGTTTAAAGATGGCTACTCTACAGAGGCTTTTGGTATGAAAAGTCATGATTACCCTGAAGAGATATTCGTCATCTCCGGTCGCTTGTACGATAAAGCGTTCGATATGTGGCTTGAACAGGGTCACTATGCAAGCAGACCCCCTTTTGAGGAGCATGGACCGTTCATCGCTGATGGTGATGTGGTGATCCTTGAGGTCTCTTATCCCGCGCAGGCTCAGGTCTAAAGTATAATGGACACCTCTATGATACTGATGATACACAAGGTCATTAGAGGTGCCCTAAAGTCATAGGTCTGTTTTTAAATAAGTATGAGTATAATCACGCTAAACGATTCGAACATAAGCTAAAGATATCTTTCGAAAGGTCTTGGCTGATCACATCTGTGTCAGAGGGAGATATCACGTCAGCTAAAAAAGTCGCCATCTTTGGTGCGACAGGTTATGTCGGTCTTATGCTTGTCAATCGCCTGATCCGTGAGAAGATCTCGTTGACACTATTCGTGCGCAATAAGCGGCGATTGAAGCACTTTAAAGAGTCTCAGGACTTCACCATATGTGATAGCAAGATAGCTTTCGAGAACCTTGATGTCATAGCCGAGCAGCTTGCTGATGTGGAAGTCGTCTATTATCTCATCAACTCGTTGAGTCATACTCCTGATGGTCTCACACGACCGGGCATCGAATTGGCCGAGATCGTTTCGTCTGCTGCGGAAAAAGCAGGGGTTCGCCAGATCATCTACCTTGGTGAACTGGGTGTCGAAAAAGAGGGCTTTCCACTGTCAGAACATCTTCGATGCAGACTTGAGATCGGTTCTGGCCTTAGAAACGCTGGAGTACCAGTGACTGAGATACGCGCAGGGGTCATCATCGGTGCGGGTTCGGTAAGCTTCGAGATAATACAGGCGCTTTCGAAAAAGCTTCCTTTTATGCCAAGGCTCTCATTTAATACAGGTAGATGTCAGCCCATTGATATTGACGATGTCATCAACTATATGTTCCATGTCTACATGCATCCATCATTTATGGGCCAGATCGTGGAAGTCGGGATGGAAGAGACGTTTAACTGTGATGAGATGGTGGTGCTGTTTGCCAAATACAGTCATGGTAGAAAGCTCTCTAGATTGCAGATCCCTTTTCTGGATAGATTGATCACAAAGAAGGTCATGGCCCGTGTCATCGCACTTTTATCGGCGATCCCTTATGAACTTGCCTTTCCGTTGGTCGATGACATGGAC
>JAUWRZ010000415.1 GCA_030610325.1 Sulfurimonadaceae bacterium
AATCCAAGAAGGCCTAACGCAGTAGATGATGGCTTATCTTTTACCCGAAGGGCGAGCATAGTGTGTCATATTCCTTCGTTAGAAGCCCTTGAAGCTACCAGTAGCTCCTGCGGACTTTTGCCTCGTACTCTAACACACTATGCTCGTTTAAAGTAGCACCCCTTAACGGGGGTTGGTATAACCTTCGGCATAGAATTGTCGATAGGCTGATTCGACAGTGTTCTTACTTACCTTGTATTCAGCGGCCATCTTACGGATAGAGGGGAGCTTACTCCCTACATGGTAATTATTTGTGATCTCTTCTTTGAGTTGGTCGTAGAGTTGGACATAGAGCGGAGATTTCTCCGCATCGTTGATAACAAACAAGACTGACCCCAAAAAAAGTTTATCATCTGGCTCTTGTGACAGATACAGATCGCTGATATAGTAACACAAATAGTTAGCGTGATCCTGAAGGAAGAACATGAAGAAGATCTTTGAGATAATCGATGAGGACATCATAGAAGAGCTGTTGCATACGGTCGAATACGGGACATTGGCACTTAGTCGTGATGGTATGCCCTATAGCGTCCCTGTCAACTTTGTCGTGAAAAGAGTCCTGGTCGACATAAGAGACTCTGTAGTCATAGCCCATAGTGTCATCTTTAGGTGTACTTTTGATCTTGATGATATCTCTTGTACTGCTTTGACAGTAGTTTATGACCATAAAGGCATCTAATCCTCTTGCATTGGTCGTAAATGAATGAGAGTCCAGCATCTGATGGGTCTCATCTGTCGGACGTACCAGCATCATCTCCCCATAAGTGAAGTTTGATCCGTTCCAGGACTCGGTCTTGTCAAAGGTTACAAAGCGTCTTGTCTTTCTTAGTTGAGGGATCCAGGCATTGACCTCAGTCTTTGGCTCATCGAGTTCGATCAGGATCTGGACACCCTGGTGTGTGCCTGAGTGGTAGACAAAGATGTGTTTCTCATCGTCGGTATTGTCCTGGTACTGTTCAAAATAAAGTCTTGTCATGTCATCAGAGCTCTTATGCATCAAGACAGGTGTCTCATCTTTGATCTTTCGCATCGAATAGTTGTCAAAAAGTCTAGATCTAGATCCTATCTAAAGATGCCTATTTTTGGGTGATGCCCTGTTCTACTCTCCTCTTTTCATAAGTACAAAAAGCCGTAACATTGATCTGTATCATCTTCTTAGACGTATCTTTTTGTATAATTCCCAGATCAGATCTAAAACCACACTTAGGGAGACCCTATCACTTACGAGATCATACATATTATTCATATCTTTGCTGTTTTCATCTACGGAGGTTTTTTGATAACCGACAACCTGTTTATGGCCAGGATGAAAGAGACCCTCTCAGACGAGGAGCATGTAAAAGCCCGCGAAGCGATCATGATGCATGTCCGCAAGGTCGTTCCAAACGCATTGCTGGTAGCAGTGGCTACCGGTATCTATATGTTTACCCAGGTATTTGGAGAGATCACTGATGAAGGTATGAGCCAGTTTCAGATCCTACTCTCTATCAAAGCGTTCTTTGGGCTTTGGCTCGGGATCCGCGGTTTCAACCAAAAGTTTTTTAAGATCAATCCATGGATGTTCACAAGCCACCTTTTCCCATTTATACTGGTCGTGATCATCATCTTGCTTTCGCAGATCATGTATCTGTAGATAGCGTTAAATAAAGGAGAAGCGTCATGATAAGAAAAGAGGACCTGCCCCTGGTAGTCGATGAGAGTATGAACGAGGTCCATTTTGAAGAGGTCGAGATGATCAACTCATTCTTGGGACAACTCGATGAGAAGGCTGACTTCGACACGCTTGCCGACAGCTTTGAGGAGCTTCTTGCACATATGCAAGAGCACTTCGCTGGCGAAGAGAAGCTTATGAAGGAGTCACGTTTTCCTTCGTATCGTCTGCATAAAGGCGAGCACGATAAGATCCTTAACGAAGCCCGTTACATCTACATGGACTGGCGGACACGAAAAGAGAGTGAACCTCTACGTGAGTATTTTGAAGAAGATATCGCCCAATGGCTCGACCAGCATATCAAGGCAATGGACATCCCGATGGCACAGTTCTTAAAAGACGGTGTCGTGCAGTGTTCGATACGCTAGTCTATGAACGATGGTGTGTTGAGAAGACTATAGAGAGATAAAGTGGTCGACGAAAAGCCACACGAAGTCAACTCTCAGTGGGATCTGTTAGATGCTTGGAATCTAAATAAAGTGTATCTGGGCAGATGTCTTTTTCATGTGGCCATGTGACAGTCCCGTATTCAACAAAAGCTTGTTTGAAATAATTCAGATCTTGAAACTCTTTAAAGACACCAAAGTCCAATAGATCACTACAGTCATAGATCCCTTGCTCGTCATTTTTAAAAGTGAGTATTAATTTATAGTCATCAGTAGGGGTGACTGCTTTTACTCTTGGGTTCATTATCTTAACGGCTCGATCTTATACGGTTTCTGGCCATCGACTGCCAACTTCCAGTCTGCCATCAACTCATCTTGGTGTAACTCTACCCAAGCTGCCAAAAGTTTCATCTTAGAGTTAGGTATCTTGCCTTCGAGTATCTCACCGTTTGGGATCTCGATGATCACTTCATCGTCTTGATACATCGCATGAATATGTGGTTTGTGATGTTGGTTGTTGTCTTTATAATACATATAGATG